>JAEOSG010000009.1 GCA_016840485.1 Candidatus Baldrarchaeota archaeon | reverse complement strand
GTATCTCCAATGATGGCCAGTCTACTTCTCACTGGTAAAGAATTAGTGATTTTCTCTGCAAGTTCCTCAATAATTTTCTTTGACATTTAAAACAACCTGCGAAATTCTCAAACACCTTTCAATAATTCAAATAGGCTTTTTCTGAATATAAATTTTATTCAAATTTATCTTTGTTTCACGGTTTTCTAATAAAATCTCAAAAGAAGAAGTATCGTGGAAATAGTTATCAAAACATCTTTGAAACTAACGTCCGGGCTTATGAGTCTCTTTTCCAGCAAAAACAGAACTAATGACACCTTATAAAAGTTATTAGGTAAAGGAAGCATCAAATTAAATGCTAACTGTACTTTGTATGGCTTGCGCTTTCAAGAGTTTAGATTTATAATTATAATAAAGTTACTTTTAAATCGGGGGAAATCTAGCTTCCGCCTCGTCTACAAACTTTCTCATAATATTAAGAAATTTCTCGCATACAACAAGAACTGGCTCCTTATCGTATTCTTTGAAGAACCAGCCAACCCTCACTCCATACTCCTCTACCTTCTGAACTAGCGGTACACCAGCTTGCACCTCAACCTATATAATTTAGGCATCATAAAAATATTTTGAGCATCAATACGTTTTTCGTCGATTAGTAATGAACCCAAAAGATCATTCTCTAATTCCTTCATTTTCTGCTTCCACCATTTTAACAAAATCAATTGCTAATTTGTTTTTAATTTGCTCAGCTATTTCCTCGAAAAGTTCAAAATACAGTTTTTTTAACCAAAGGAATGCCCAAACCGAATTTAACACTGTAATTCCGCAGCAAAAAGTTAGGTATGCTTCGAACAGCAGCTAAAAATCTATCTAAGTAACGTTTAAACTTATCTTCGATACCTTGAACCTCATATAACTTTTCAAGGAAATGTTCAGCTTCCTTTAACTTACATATTACATTCATTTAAATCCTCCCCTAAACCCTTAACAAAATATACACTTATAGACTTTATTAGCGTTTTTATCGGCGCCATTTTTATAACTATAAAATATATACCACTAAACTAAAACTAAATAACAAAGAATTATACTAAACGGGAAAACCAACTAATTATCGATGTTTAACCAAAAACTCGATAAAAAATAGTGAAATTAAATTAAGGTTATTCTATTTTCCTTTGTACTTTTTCCACCATGTATATACGAGAGCTATAACTATGATTATTGTTATTATTTCGAGGATCCAGTCCCATGGGTGTAATTCACGTAAAGGTTTAGCACCAGTTAACCCGACGTTGTAGAACCATCCTATTATTCTGATTATCGCTAATATCACTATCACAACTACTAGAATTATTGTGGCTGTCGTAGCGCTAATACCCTTTTCCGTTCCACCGGTTCCCGTACTCATGTCTCATTCCTCCTTACTCCTCTTCTACAACTTCTCCGCCACGCCAGCTCCATGTAGGCTTCATAAACTCTGGTGCTATCTGAACCAATATGAATAGTGGTATAAATTCCTGTAACACATAGGCCCAGTATGTTATTCCAAATGATGCTACAAGTTCTGGCCAGAAGGAAACCAGACGTAGTACAAAGGCCAGTTCTGCAATGAAAAGTGTTAACATTGCAGCCTCAGACACTGCTATTACAACGAACATTAATACCCATGCCCACCACTGCTTACGATTCTTGTAAACAAATTTAGCCACCGTGCAAACACATATTCCAAGAAGTGGATAATAAATTGTGTCGCACATGGGAACAGCAGATGGTAAGCCTATCAATATTCCTGTACCAATTGCTACGTAAGGCCCTCCAGCAAAAGCCGCTATGACCAATATTGTTTCACGTATGTCGAGAACGAACGGTGGAAACAATGGAATAACTAATCCTAATGCTCTCCAAGTGAATCCTAATCCACCGAAAGCAGCAATCATAGCAACTTGCCTTGCAGTTAAGAATGGCCTTCTTGGAGGGGGTACTTTACCTTCTTCGCTCATTATGATTGCACCTCTCCCATTCTAAATTTTATTCTTATTTTTACTTCTCTCATATACTTCATAAAAGTTTTATATATATGCTTCGGTGTAGAAGTATATGCAACATTGTTGTATGTTTAATGTCAAAAAAGTTGTTACATATGTTGTTTCCCTTGATGTGTACCGTAAGTAATAAATATAACTTCTCCACAACTCTAATGAACTCATCGTTATTAATGCAAATGAAAGATGTCTGGGATTGATCTATATGACAGGCGAAAACATTGTAATAAATGTGGAGAACGTGACATTTACATACTCAGGTTCCAAAACTCCAGCGCTTACAGACATTAACCTTAAGATTAGAGAAGGAGAAAGAGTTTTAATAACGGGGCACGCCGGCGCTGGCAAAACAACATTATGTAGGTTATTCAATGGACTTATTCCCCACTTCTTTAGAGGTAAATTAAAAGGCGATGTCTATGTTAAAGAATACAATACAAAAAGATACGATGTTTCTTTCCTATCCCACATGGTGGGTATGCTATTTCAAGACCCTGCAAGCCAATTAATAGCGCCCACAGTTGAAGATGAACTGGCCTTTGGAGCAGAAAACTACGGCGTACCTCCTGAAGAAATTAGGAGAAGAATTGAAATCTACCTCGAAGTATTGAGGCTCAAGGAGTATAGGGAACAGAATCCTCATTTTCTGTCTGGAGGACAGCAACAAGCATGCGCATTAGGCTCAGTTCTAGTCATGGGATCAGAAATACTAGTGCTTGATGAACCAACATCCAACCTTGATCCTATAGGTACCTTCCAAGTATTTAAGCTTCTAAACGAACTTTCTCAAAGAGAAAGAAAAACATTGATTCTCGTCGAACATAAACTCGAGGAGTTACTACCCTTTGTAGATAGAGTAATAGTTTTAAAGAAGGGAGAAATGGTCTTTGACGGCAAACCTTACGAACTTATACACAGAGAAGACTTAGAAGAGTTGGGTATAAGAATACCCCAAGTAACTGCTCTTGCTCGCAGATTAAAGCAAAAGATTCCTGAAATATCTATACCAATGACGTTGGACGAGGCATATACAACATTTGAGAAAATAATAACGAAAAAGAACATTAACCGTGAAAAATGTGAAGAAGTTGCTAAAAACTACATAGCGAACAAGTATACGAAATACAAGGGAGAGGCTTCAGGAGAAGAGCCAATAATAGAGACTGTTAACTTAACACACATTTATCCCGGTGGAACTGTAGCTATACGCGATGTTTCACTCAAAATATATGATGGCGAATTTATAGCCATAATAGGTCAAAATGGTTCTGGGAAAACAACATTGGTCAAGCATTTTAACGGCCTCCTTTTACCAACCGAGGGTAAAGTTTATGTCTTCGGGAAAGACACGACAGAAGCATCAATAATTGAACTTTCAAAGAATGTTGGCTACGTTTTCCAAAACCCCGACTTCCAAATATGTACAAGAAAAGTAAGAGAGGAATTAGAGTTTGGTCTAAGAAATTTAAATCTACCCGAAGAGGAAATTGAAAAACGTGTAGAAGAGGTTACTAAGGCTCTTCATCTAGAAGATGTGCTGGAAGAAAATCCATTTTCCTTGAGTAAAGGCGAAAGACAAAAAGTGGTTGTAGCATCAATTTTGGCCATGAAACCTAAGGTTTTAATAGTTGATGAACCTACAACTGGTCAAGACTATAGAACCAGTAGGGATATGATGGACTTTTACAAGAAACTTAATGACGAAGGAAAAACAATAATTGTAATAACTCACGATATGGAGTTAGCTGCAGAATATGCGTCAAGGGTCATAGTACTAAACTATGGCAGGGTTCTTCTAGATGGTCCAACGCCTGAAGTGTTCACACAGATCGAAACTCTTAGGGAAGCTTTCTTAAAACCGCCGCAAGTAACTCTACTTGCAGATAAATTGAACAAGTACGGTATTCCTAAGGAAATTTTAACCATTGATGCTATGTATGAATGCTTAGAAAAGTCCTTGGGAGGCATCTAAATGGCATTTGAATATGTTAAGGGAGATACCCTATTTCATAAGTTTGATCCACGTGTAAAACTGCTGCTAGCTGCTACAATAATCATAATGGCAGTGGGATTCACAGATCCAATATGGCTTATCATTGTATTCTCGTTTCTGATTTTTCTCATTCTATATTGCAAACTGAGACCCGGAGAAATCGTCTCATTTCTAAAAAATTTATCACCACTGGCAGCGATGTACTTTATATTTAACTTGCTGTTCCCAATGATTAAATTTGAGGAAACAACTACTCTTTTTACATTTCTAGGGTTCGTTGTAACATTGGAGGCCCTTGTGTGGGCTATTGGGGCATTGATACGGTTCGTTACGATACTGGTGGTCATAAGAATAGTGTTGATGTTAACGCCAATAAGAGACATCATATTGTCTCTTGTTAAATTTAGACTTCCCCCAGAATTCGCTATAGCTATGAGTATAGGATTAGCATATCTACCAGTACTAGTAGATGAAAACAGGAAAATAAAAGAAGCATTAATGTCAAAGGGATGGGACTACAGATTCCGCAACCCAATAAAGAGATTTAGAGCCCTTTTCATGCAAATGTTAATACCCTCAATTCTCAACTCGATGAGACGTACAGAAGACATTGCACTTGCCATCACAGCTAGAGGATTCGGATATAACCTTAGAGCAAGAACATTCTTACACGAAATAAAATACACCAAAAAAGACTACGTAGCCTCAGTTATACTAATAATAATCTCAGCCTTAGCTATCTACATAGGATGGTTCACAAATCTAGCTGAATACACATTTACACTAACTCTGCTGAAAAGCGGCGTCATACAGAGTATTATACAACGCATCATGGAACTTATACCATGGATCTAACACTAAAACTCCAATTTTTATTATTTTTTAAGAAAAAGAGAAAAAATAAAACTATTGTAGTTAAATTTTAGCCACTTCTTTTAGAAACTCTACTGCCCTTTCAATTACAACGCTTATTATTTTCTCGCCCTTTTCTCTACTTGCTTTCGTCGGGTCTCCGACTGACCCTGTTTTAGTAAGCTTATCTAGACTTGGAATAGATGTAGATATCTTGGGCGGCGGAGCTAGAAAATCAAATTTTATGAATTTTGATGGTGTCGTAGGAACTTCCCCTTTAGCTTTCTCCATATTAACTTTTTGATCTAGTGCCAAAGCAACTGATGTCTCTGTTTCACATGCATGGAAGAAGGGAGTTTCAGCCAATTTAGAGATTACGTCAATTGCAATTTCCCACCAGTTTATCACTGCTAAAAAGGCATCTGTTTCTTCCCCTACCTTTTGTAAAGCCATATTGATCGCAGTAATATTTCCTCCATGTCCATTAACGATAACTATTTTCTTAAAACCATGGTGTATTAAACTCTTACAAACTTCTTCTAAAACATGGGCTAACGTTTTGGTTCGCAGTGTTACTGTGCCGGGAAAATTCATGTGATGCTGTGAGACACCGTAGGGAATTAAGGGAGCAACTAAAACTGGTACCTCTTTTGAAGCCTTTTCAGCGATCTTTTTTGCAAATTCAAAGGCAGTGTATGCATCGTTATCTATTGGCAGATGCATGCCGTGTTGTTCCGTAGAACCTATTGGTACAAGAACTATAGGATTTTCTTTAAGTTTTTCAGCAATTTCAGGCCAACTCATCTTATATAGAAGAAAATTTTCTTCCATTTTATTTCACCCAAAACCCTTTTCCCAACATAGTATAGATATGAAGATATCATCAAACCTAACACCTATATAGATTTCCTTTTAATGTCTCAACCGCTAACCACTTTAAAATCCTAATCTAAAAGTTCTTATCGATGAAATGAAAATTAAAATCATTAATCCACCCTAATTCTAAAACCAGAAGCAGTATTATCCATAGCAACCAGCCTAGAAAATCAAACATCAACCACGACACCTACGAAAAAACACAATTAGCAAACAAACATATACATAACTAAAATTACGCAACAACCTCACGTAGAAACCGTCGTAAAATATGCGTTTACGACAATCACAACGCAACTTATTCGTCTAACTAAAATCGGGTTTAATCTGCACGCAAGGTCAATTGACAGTAAAACATTGTTAACAATCCTTTTATCTTATTTTGTCTTATATTCTCCCTGTATTTTATTGAAGATGTATGATGGTGCCCCCCCAAGTCATGAACCAGTAAAGAGGAGATACTATGATTGCACCGATTACATCTCCTCCAATTTTAAGAGCAAATATGTTTTGAACCCATTCAGGTTTCATTATGGTGAATTCTAAAAAGAAACCGATGATAGAAGATAGAATTCCCATTTTCCTAGGGTTATAGCTTGTTTTTAAGAAAATAGCAGTTCCCACGAAGCTAAATATTGAGAAAAATATTATGATGCCCACGAGTTGATGTTGTAGAAAATATGTCCATCCATGTTCCTCTATAATTTTGCGGTTTTCTGGCGATATTAGCAACTCCAGTGAAAGATTAACTAATAGAACAAAAGCAACAAAGACTAGTAAACCTGTAGAAATTTAATGACACTTCTCATAAAACTATATGGTGTTTTACAATCTATATTAATGTTTCAAGTGATGAACCAAGTCGTCGAGGATTTCAAGAAAGAGCTGTTAGTCTAACTAATTTATGTGTATGGTGATGCTGAAAGTTGAAACATGCTTATAAATAATGTGGGCATATTATTGAACGAATTAACTTGATTTATGTAGTAAAGAGGATGAATTTGAAAATAGTAAATGTAAATGCCTATCTTCTTAAGGTACCGTATCCAGATGGGCAAAGATTTTCTGCTGCGTGGGAAGTAGCATCTACAAAAGAATTTACATTCACACTTGTTGAAGTAGAGACAGATGAAGGGATTACAGGATATAGCGGTATGATCTCGAAAGGATTTGAAGTAATATCGTTCATTGAAAGCGCTGTGAAAGAGTTTTTGAGCAGAATACCGCTTGACCTCTTCTTTATAGAAATGATGACTCGCCCCCTAAGAACTGGCTCCTATTTCGGGCCGAGAGTAGGTCTCATAGATATCGCATTATGGGACATCGTAGGAAAAGCGTTAAAACAGCCCATCTATAAGTTAATGGGTGCCGCTAAACCAATGGTTAAAGCATATATGAGTACAGGGCAAATAAAGAGAGCTCAACAACATATAAAAGACTTTGAGGAAGGAAAAGCAAAATACGGCTTTAAAGCTGTAAAGCTGAGATTTCATAGAAGCCGCTGGGAAGATGACATCAAAGTTTTAAAAGAGTTTAGAGACATTTTCCCAGATGTTGAAATAATGGTAGATGCAAACCAAGCATGGACATACTTCCCACCATACTGGGACGGGAAAACAGCGTTAAAAGTGGCGAAAGAACTAGAAAAATACGATGTTCTATGGTTGGAGGAACCACTTCCAATAACAAATCTCAAAGGTTACGCTGAACTTAGAAGAAGCACTAGTGTTATGATTGCAGGAGGAGAACTCGAATACGGAATCTTTAGAATCAGAGAACTGTTGGAAAACGAGTGCTTCGATATAATACAGCCAGATCCAAATCTAAGTGGAGGGTTAACAGAAATGAAGAAAATAGCAGCGCTTGCTGAAGCTTTCCACGTACAGTTCATTCCTCACGGCTGGGAACCCGGCGTAGGTTTAGCAGCAGCACTTCAACTAATAGGCACAATGCCCGACTATCTCTGCCCATACCTAGAATTTCCACTAGATCCACCTCTCACCCCAGAGATAAGAGACGCAATACTGGAAAAACCAATAGAGCCAAGAGGAGGCTACGTAAGAATCCCCGACAAACCTGGACTCGGAGTAGAAATAAACATTGATGCCGTTAAAAAATATACTGTGAAAGAGATAAGGAGACCTTAAGTGAATATAGTTTTAAACTTGCTTAAGCTTTCATGACTGTGGGTATTTTCATTGATATGCTGCAAAGTTTCTTAAGCCTCTTGTTCCTTAACATTTTTCTTTTACGAGGTGAATGTTTTGAACAAAATAGAAAAGTGAAACGGATGAGTTAGAAATGGATCCAGAGGATTGCTTTAGGTTGTTGAGGTGCGTGGATGGGTTCATTTCCTTTTTGTTGTTTATTTTGGAAGGGGAAGGTAAAGATTATTGAAAATATTTAAATCAGACTCTGCAGAAAATAGGTATACCTATAATTAACATAGTAGAGATATTGTTACATATTGGTGAGATTTCTGATGAGCTTAGATGTGAAAAATTTAGCTGAGAGGGCTAAAGTTCGCTACGTCATTGTTGTGAACGGGGAAGAAGGCCCGTCAATACTGTATGATAGAAAGGGGGAAAAAATAGCTGAGGGAGAGTCTTTTGAATATCTTAAGTTTGTAGAAAAAATTAGAGAAGAAAGGAAAAGATGTTTAGTTTACTTTAAACATAAAAACACGTTAACTGTGTATAATAAGTATGGAGACATCGTTTGGGAAGGAAAATTAGAAGAATTACCAAAACTTTACGATAAAAAATTTTACGAAACATTGCCGAAGCTTCCTAAAAAAATTAAGGAATGCAAAACTGTTCTTGAAGCAATAAAAACATTATATAAAGATAAAATTGTCGACCCAACATCGGTAATTGATATCAGTGAAGATGTTTGGAATACAAAGGTTGTTGTCGAGAATAATATTGTGACGTTCCCTGAGAAACATGCTTGGGTTGTTTGCATTAACTTTGGTGTTCCCGATATTTTTGGGGATGAAACAACTGGTTTAGTGTCTGAAAACTTCGTATATTTACTTAAAACTGCTATTGAGGAATGTTTTAACCAAGCTCAACCCAAAACACTTTACGTATGTTTTGATAATATTCCTCCCGCAGAAATAAAAGACAGATGTAAAATCCTTAATACTCTTCGAGCTATAGCCAAAAAATACAAGTACAAGGTTGTACATACTGGTTAATGTTTAATGTACTCTGATTTCTTCTTTTTTAGTTTACTGTATTCTAGTTTACCGAAGCCTTGAAGCCACTATCATAAAAAGTTAATATATTATGAAGTCTGAAAGTAAAATGCAAATAACAGTTTGTAACTAAATTTAGAGGAGGAGGTTCCATTTTGATTAAAACACCTGAACAATATAAAGAAAGCTTAAAGAAGATGCGTCCAAACATCTACAAGTTTGGCGAATTAATAGAAGATGTAACGACACATCCAGCAACAAAAAGATGCGTTAACTCTCATGCAAAAGCTTTCGAAGCAGCACAAGACCCCAAATACCAAGACCTAGTAACGGCCGAATCTAAACTAATAGGCGAAAAGGTTATGCGATGGCTAACAGTCATGGAAACACCTGAAGACGCTATAAAAAACTGCAAATTCAAACGACTAATGTATAATTTGACGGGAACATGCACCGGAGCACTATGTGTAGGCTGGAACTGTCTACAATCAATGTGGGCAACCACCTATGAAATAGATCAAAATGAGGGAACAGACTACCATCAAAGACTTAGAAAATGGTTAGAGTATGCGCAGCGAAACGCTATAACGGTTGCAGGAGCCCTAACAGATCCAAAAGGAAACAGAGCACTATCACCATCACAGCAGAAAGACCCAGACCTATATTTGCACATAGTGGAGGAACGGGATGACGGCATAGTTGTACGTGGAGCAAAAGTAATGATAGCAGGAGTAGCCGCTGCAAACGAAATCTTCGTAATGCCAACAACAAGCTTAAGAGAAGAGGATAAAAACTACGCAGTGTCTTTCGTAGTGCCTAGAGACGCTGAAGGAATAACAATTGTGGAAGCAAGACATCCAGATGATGCAAGAGAACTGGAAGGCGACGGATATGAGTTACCAGCGACTGGAACAGGAATAACACAAGCATGGATACTTTTCAACGACGTCTTCATACCAAAAGAAAGAGTATTTATGTGTGGAGAATGGAAATACGCGCTTAAAGCAATAATATACTTCACATCAGCCTATAGAGCTCTAATAGGCTCATGTGTAGCAGGACAAGGGGACGTAATGGTAGGAGCCGCAGTTCTAATAGCAAGAGCTAACGGCCTATCTGAAAGAACGTTTCGAGAGCAATTAATCAAAATGGTCATCAATAACGAGACAACCTACGGTCTAGGTGTGGCTGCTGCAACTTTAGGCGAGAAGCATCCATCCGGTGCATGGATACCCGACGCGTTGCTAGCAAACGTAAACAAGGTACATGTAGCAACTTTACCCTATGAAACAAAGGTTCTATGTGAGGACATCGCTGGAGGAATAGGAGAAACAGGCTGCATGCCCTCATGGAAAGACTTCAAAAACGAAGAATATGGAAAACTACTAGAAAAATATCTTACAGCTGCATCCCCAGGAGAAGCAAGAGCAAGAATCGCATATTTAATTCAATGGTTAACTTGCGGTGCAGGAATACCTGGCTGTATGCACGGAGGAGGTTCTCCTGCAGCAGCAAAACTCATGATACGCGCAACAGCAAAATGGAAACAATACATGGAATACGCAGCAAAACTCGCAGGAATCAAAAAAGAAGACATACCAGAACCATCAAAATAAAAATAGTAACCAAATAACAAAAATTTTAATCTATTTTCAATTTTTCTTTTCGAAAGAAGAGAAAAAGCAAAGTACCGAGAAAACAATCTTCTTGCAAAGCTTAACTAATTACATATAATCATTTGTTAAGAGCTTTTCTGTCTAAGGATCGATTTTATTTTTTTTCACAGTATTTTAAAAGTGTTTTTAAAGCTTCTTTTAAAACATTTATTATTTCTCTTAAGTTTTCATGGATTATTTCGGATTTTATGTCGGCATACATATGGACTATTATATTTCGCAATCCTACAAGGCTCGCTAATTTTTTGCAAATTCTTTTTCTAGAACTTTATTTTCTTTCAATATTTCTACGGTTTCCTTATAGGTGGAAGGTATTCTAAAACCTTTTTTTGAGATGATCACGTTAGATAAATCTATTATGACTTCTATGCATATCTGAAGGTTTCTTTCAACTATTGATTGCAGCTTAATATCTCTTAAATATTCTTCTAAGCTTACTTCAGCTATTTCTTAAAGTAGTTTAATTCCCTGTTCAAATCTTTCAACTTTTCTTAAAGTACTTTCACTCACCATAAATAATCCTCTCAACCTTTTCCTTGAAATGTTTGTCGATGTAATATTTAAAATCAAGATACTGTTTTATTACTCGTACTTTATCCTTCAAAAAGTCTTCTTCACTTAGGACATACATTGGTTTACCAGTAGAAAAGACCTCGTACCATAAACCTAAACTTGACCTATTTAAAATCACAATGTCAACTTCTCTCCTCATTTTTTCCTCAAGTAAGTCCTTAATTTTCAATATTGTTTTTAATAAGGTTCCTGAGTGTTTTGGGAGGCTCTTAAATTTTACTGCGATATCAACATCGCTCTCAGCGCTCAAAGTTCCCTTAACAGCGGAACCAAAAATAATAGCATATTCTATTCCAATTCTCTTTCCAATTTTCTCAAAAACTTCTTTGCCTATCTTAATCAGTTCGTTATTTTCATCTCTCATTACCTAAATCACAAACCATTGTTTTTGTCTAATATTCCTTTTTAACTTTTTAAAACTAACCAATCCTTATAACACTAAGAAATCATTGCACATGAAGCGGCTTAAATATAATTAGTGAAGATCTAAAAGATAGTGTTAGAAAGATGCAAAGAACATTGTATTCAGTTCTTTTTAGTTAAGGACATTTGAAATTAGTAAAAACTTGATAACTTGTGAAGACCTTATTAAAGAACTTGGATGTACTAGTACAGCTAGGTCTTTTGACTGTCATTTTTGCTGATAATGTTTCTTTATGCAATGAACTGGAATGTTATAATAGATCGTGTTGCAACTTTCTTTTTAACATTGTTTCTTTTTAATCAGTCCTTCAGCTTGTAAAATCTTTAAAGTAAAGGGAATTAACCACAATAGAAAACGCATCAAAGAACTCAAAAGCAAATAGGGGATAAAAGTACCGATACATGTTAAGAAAAGGACAAACAAACCTAATAAAATGCCCGTTCCAATCTTTTTCATTTTACTTAATTTTAAATCATTACCGTAGACGGTAACCCATAGAATTGAAAAAGAAAGCTTGATCAAAATTTATTATTGTTATATTTTTACCAAAAGAAATCAGAAACAGCAACCTATAAACTTCCTTACATCATAAGAGGTGGATGAGAAGTGAAAATAAAGAATAAGGTGGCTCTTATTACGGGTTCTAGTAGGGGGATAGGGAAAGCAATAGCATTGCGTTTAGCTATGGAAGGAGCAAACATTGCAATAAACTATTTGAAAAACAGGGAAAAGGCTGAAAAAGTCGCAATGGAAGCAAGAAAATATGGAGTAGAAGCTAAAATATATCAGGCAGATGTTTCAAACTATCAGCAAGTAGAAGAAATGGTTAGAAAAATAGTTGAAGACTTTAACACGATCCATATCCTCGTAAACAATGCAGGAATAATTCCACAGCACTACTCAATATTCGACATTCCCTTAGAGGAGTGGGAGAAAATCCTCGCAGTAAACCTCACCGGAGTTTTCAACTGCACAAAAGCAGTAGTTCCAGTTATGATAAAGAATCGAGAAGGAAAAATAATTAACATATCTTCAGTTGCAGGGAAAATGGGAGGCACGGTAGGACCACACTACGCAGCATCCAAGGCAGGAATAATAGGAATGACATTTTCCCTTGCACAAGAACTATTAAAATACAACATAACCGTTAACGCGATTGCCCCAGGGCCGATAGAAACAGAAATGGTTCAAAGCATCTCAGAGGAGCGAAGAAAAATAATATTGAGCAGAGTTCCTATGGGAAGATTTGGTAAAACAGAAGAAGTTGCGGAAGCGGTAATATTCCTAATAAAATGCGACTATGTAACGGGAGAAGTTATAGACATAAACGGCGGATACTACATGGATTAAATATAAAATTAAGCTCAGCAAAGTGACACGATTTATGTTAATATGGCCTCTAAGTCTTCTTAGTCCTAGCAGTTATTTTAGCGATCATTTTCCTTGAAATCATCTGATTCCAACAAGGCGTACGGAGACTGCTTAAAAATAAATGAAGATGCGTGAATCTTGCAATTTACCACAGTCTCTAAACTAAGTATTACTTTGTATTATTTTCACATTTCCACTAGTATGGTAGCTTGTAATGTTTTGTTACCAGGTCTGCTATGCCTAGTTCTTCAAGTATTCTAATCGGGACTTGCATACTTACTTGAACTATCCCGGGTAATCTTCCGATTTCAACCGCTCCGGTAACTGTAACCCTATTACGAACTTCTTCAACACCAATGTTAAATAGTTTTGCTGCTCTTTGAAATCCGTTGGCTGCTGCATCATTAATTGTTGGACCGGAGCCAATAATTTGAACTGGAGCAACCGGTTCAGGTTCAATATCATACTTTTTAGCTAAACTGGTTATTTGATCCCATTCATCTTTACGCCAAGGCTTAGCTAAAGGTGGTAAATCTTCCTCTAACGGCAGCAAAATTGGGCCATCGAGACTAAAATCTTTAAGCACTTCAACTTTAACTTTGACTTCAGCGGTTATGTCGGTGGTGTGTCCTGCAACTTCGCCATCACCTTGCATAGCATGAGCATCTCCAGCATAAATTCCCGCACCCTTAACCTTAACTGGAGCAATCAAAATTGCCCCAGCTCTAACCGAATCGACATCTAAATGTCCATCAGTTAAATCCCTTTCGTACTGTTCCTTAGTAATTCTATACGGATGTGGGGCATCTATAAGAAACGATCCGAAGTCTCCTGCATTATGTGAATCAGGAATGTTAACCGCAGGTACAGTTCCAAGCTGTCCCATGAAAGGTCTAACTCTTGAAGCTAAACCTACGATATCGGCTTTACCGAAAACCAGTATTGGAACCTGTTTTGACTTTTCAGGTAAAGCTGAATACTCATGAGTCTTTCTAGCTATTTCTTCGGCTAATTTCTCGTCAACTGTCAATCCAAAACTTCTATTCTCGTCAAAAACCATGGTGTAACCGTGAATCATCCTAAACGGCGATGTGACTTCACCGCAATTTTTGCATCTTATAGCTTCTTGCCCAATACCTTCAACGTTAAATTCAGGCCAAGGCTCTCTACATTTTGGGCATCTTTTAGCAACATAAGGATCACCGACAAACGTTCCTTCAACACTTTCATCTACACCGGATGACGCAGCCTTAGATTTAACTTTAATTTCCTCGATGTAAATAACAACAGCATCGCCAATATCAGCATTTTCAACAGTGACAGGAGTACAAACCTCGTGGCCACCTCTTAACGTTGGAGTGATCATTGGACCCCAGCAGCCAGGAGCAGTTAAAAACGTTATTCTTCCACCGTCAGCAACAGGTCCAAGCATCTTCACATTGGGTCCAATAATACCATTAGTAAAAATATCGACATATAATTCGGAACTCATTTTCATCCCTCCCCATAATGTATTAAACTAGTAAGCCTAAAAATGTTTCATCTACAAAGGTTTATTACAATTCGTTTAATCATGGAGTGTGGACAAAAATTCTTCTAGTTTTTGACTGGCTGTTGTAAAGTTAAGGAAATATTTATTTTTGTCGTAAAGCGATGAAAACAACATTTTATAATAACTCATTATGTAGTATGATGATGACTAATCTACTGCGAAATTCTCAACTCTTTTATTTTCAGAACCTTTAAAAATGAAATAAATAAAAGTTGGATGTTAATGTGGGCTACAACGCATAATTTAAATAATACTTATGCATTAAAAATTGGAACGCAATTACCCCAAATGAAAGAAATAGATTGAAACAAAACGTAGAAGATCCGCAGTGAAAATTCCGTCAAAATACGCGAAGTTAACATTAACCTTTAAAGGAGGGATGAAAATGAAAGAAGAGGAACTCCTTGAAATACTTAAAAAGCACGGTCCCCTAACAAGAGACCAACTGGCAAAAATAACGGGACTACCAAGAACAACGATTTACGACAAGCTTTCAAAACTCTTATTGCAGAAAAAAGTAATAAAAAAACCTGAAGAAAGAAAGAAAAGAGGAAGACCAAAAATCTACTGGGAAGCAGTGTAAAAGCCACCATTTTCTAAGAACTAATAGCTCACAATTTAATCTTTTCCTTTTGCAGCTATTTTTTCAATTTCTTTAACCCAGTTTTGCAAAGTATCTATTAATTCTTTTATTTCTTTGAGAGAAAGCCATATACTTTCAGTTCCAAGCATAAAGATGAACTCGCTTTTCTTTTTATCAAAACAGACAATAACCTCATTTTCATTAAAGGTGTTCAAGCTTTTCACAAATATGCAAGACTTGTCTTCTCCGTCTTCTACTCGATAACTTATTGATTTTCTCAATGTAAACACACCTATTGAAGCTTTGAATACATCGCACTATTGTTTAGAATGTTATGTTGGGACGCACTCGTGCTAAGTGAAGGCAGTAAACATGTGTCTAAATACTTTTTCGCACTAGAAAATGTTATAACTACGTTATAACAACCCTTTTTAAAACTATTTCAATTTTGAAATTTTCGCAAAATTAAGCCTTAAAATGCTACGCGGAGACGCATTAAAATTTTACATCTCTGCAGTCGTCAATAAACTTAACGAGATATTTAAGTTTTAAAATCGAACAACAATACTATCTAATATAAATAACTTGTTACATCTTATGGAGGTATAAATGTGCCGAGTGCAAAAGTTGTATGCTCGATTGAAAAAGAATGGTTTGAACCGCCCCTACACACACAAAAGCTCTCGCAAAAAACCTAATTACACCCGAAAACAGTGAAGCAACTAATTGCTCTCTAAGACTGTTCAGAATGGATACCACACCTACTAATAGAAGACCTATTGTCCATGCGCCCAGCAGTATCGGAAGTAGCTGTAATAGGTGTTCCAAGCTCAAAATGGGGAGAAAGGCCAGTAGCCCTAATAGTTTTAAACCCAGAATATAAAGAAAAACCACCAGCAGAAGACGAGTTCAGAAAATATTTAACAAAAGCAGTTGAACAAGGAAAAATAGCTAAATGGTGGATACCAGACAAATTCGTATTCGTAGATACGCTGCCAAAAACAAGCGTTGGAAAAATAGACTACATGAAACTATGGAAAGAATATCAAACCATGCAACTTCCCTAAAAACTTTTATTTTTTCAATCACAAGCTGCTTTAAAACAAAGATAAAAAGTTAAGAAACCTGCATTGAGAGATAATTAGGCGTTTTCTTTATAACTTCAACTTTTCCTCCGGGCGCTATTATCGTAAGCGAGGCGGTGTTCTTTGCAGCTCCATACTTTTCTGCATTAGTAAAATCAATAATTTCGATTCCAATAAAGCTTAGCGGATCTATCTGCCTCATAGTTTCTTTAACTAGTTCTATTTGTTCTCCTGGAGATAAATTTCCCTCCAACACTATTATTGTATTATTCTTCACCAATCTTAATATCATATCTATCTTTTCCCTTGTTTTAAGCCGCTTTAAGGCATTTTTAGAAATGAAATCTATTTTCACACAGACACCTCAAGCAATTTTTACCAAAGCTTCATAAAGCTTATCCATGTTTTGACCTGTTAAAGCTGAAATAGGAATCACTTCATGATTAGGAAAAACCTCCTTTATTAAATGCGGTCTAGCCTCAGGTAAATCTATTTTATTCGCAGCAATAATCACAGGTATACCTTTAGCCTCTAAATTCCCAATTAACATAATATTTACCTGATCATAGGGAACTTTAGTTGAATCAATCACAGCGATAGCTGCATTTACATTGTCTAGCCACTTTACAGCCTCTATTATCCCTTTTATCGCTTCTTTAGCCCTCTTTACTGCCTCTTCCTCGCTTAAACCGTAATTTAAAAAGTCTCGATAATTTATTTTCGTTGCCAAACCAGGCATATCTAAAACAGTCATTTGAAGAACTTTTCCATCCACATTTAAACTAAGTTCCTCTACCTTCTCTACTATCCTGGTTTCATGCGGTATCTCCGAAACTATTCCTTTTGGTTCAACGCCACAATCTTTCGCTATTCTATTTGCTAGCGTCGTCTTTCCAACATTTGGCGCGCCATAGATACCTAAAACTAATCTTCTCTTCTTTCTTCCAAACAGTCTTAGGAGCCAAGCCAATTTAAATCCCATATCCTCATCGTTTTGTAGGCTCTTTAAAGTGGGTAAATCACCAATAAATTGCTAGGTAATACTTGACTAATATTCGTAGTTGAGCAACGATTAACTCAAACGTTAACTCGATTTGATTTTGCAAAACAAGTTTAAAGCAACATTTATACATTAGTTCGTTTCAAGTGAAGCTTACAACTCTAATGTGATTCATTTCGACTAATAGGTAAAATTTGAAATTTAAGTTAAAGTCTTTTTAAAGTTGTAATATCTATTTCTACCAAAATTGAAATTGGCGCCAAATCCAAAAACTCTACCTGGGTATCGCGTCCGAAGTAAGCAAGTATTTAAGAAAGATATTCCTACGTATTATCTAAGAACATACAACTAATACTCTTTTGATATGGAGAGGTATCGATGCGACTAGTGGAAATTACAAGGAAGGTCGTTGAAATTCTCAAGGGATCCGGAGAACGAGGTTATTTGAGCTTAGAGTTGGCACAGAAGCTAAGAATACCGCAAAGAAGGATATATGACATTATTGCAGTATTAAAGGCTTTAGACTTAATCAAGACGGTTAGAGAAAGAAGAGGGACAAGAATAATTTGGAAAACAGAATTACATCACCAAAAAGAAAAGGAATTGCTGTTAAAAGCATTAAGAAGAGAAAGGAAGCTGAGAGAAAAGTTTGAAAAATATTTCTTATCGTTAAGAGAAAAACTTGAAACAATAGGGGAAGAAAAGTGCGTTCAAGCCTATAAGGCCGTGAAGTTTAATGTAAACAAAATAAAAATAAAAAGCGAACATGGCTACATAACGGTTTCTCACAGAGGAAGGGAAGTAATAGCAGAATCTATGGTTCCAGGAATAGTGGTCCAACCTTTGCCAACTTACGCATTGCTACGGCTTTTAGAACCAACAAAAATATCAAAAATTAAAACAAACCAATAACTTTTAAAGTTTTAATCCATTATATCTCATGTGTAGTTCTTTTTATCAGTATGGCAGGTTGTAAAAATGCTTGAAGATAAACTGCTCGAAATTCTCAGAGAAAAGGGACCGATGACAAGAAAAGAACTAATGGAAATAACAGGGATACCTCTAACAACTTTGTACGTTAAATTAGTAAAACTGTCCTTAAAGGGGAAAGTGAGAAGAAAAACAGTAAAAAGCAACCATAGAGGTAGACCAAAAACATACTGGGAAGCAGTATAATAGAATGCTAAGAGATTAGTTTTCTAACATTTTATCAATATCTTCTAGCACTGCCTTACATAGTTTCAAAGCTTTTTGTAAGTTTTCCTCACTTATATTTTCTGGAACATCATCGGGAAGATGCCATTTCATTAACTCCAATCTTGGACTCAAAGCAATTATTGTGATAGCGTGAAAACCTTTTCGAGAAAAAGAGGCAGCATCGGTATCACCGTAAGGTAAAGCAACAGTATCCACCTTAAGCCCAATCCTTTCTCCAGCATTCATAACAATCTCAGCCAGTTCTTTTGAATGTTTAACACCTATCGAATTTTCTTTCACATCTATAAACAGTTCTCCAGCACCAAGCATCTCCAAATTTATCAGATAAGCATTTTTAGCAACACTAGGATGCATTTCCACAAATCTACGTGACCCTTTAAGTCCAGGTTCCTCCGATCCAAAAGAGACAAAAAATGCTTCAACGTTTTTCGGTCTATTCTGAGAAACGATTTCAGCTAAACCTAAAACGACGGCAACAGCAGAAAGATTATCATTTGCTCCTATCACAGGAATTTTTGTCACCATATTTAACTTAAAAAATAAAGCAAAAAGTAATCCAATTATAGGAATTACCAAGAGCAAATCGTAAATGGAAACCCCGAAAACAGGTCTCCAATCCAATACTTCAACTCCCCAAATCACCAGTGATTTTAAAATGGACAAAATAAGTAATGAAATTGCGCCAATAACCCCCATATTTTGAATCAAAGGAACGTAACGAAGATATTTTGGTTGAAAAAGCGGCATCATATAAGCTGAATCGTGATGACCTGAAAAAATTACATATTTTTTCACCTTGCCTGTAGGTTTAATTCGACCAATAACGTTCTGTGACCTAGCTTTTCTAGCAAACTTATCCAAAATCTCCTTTCCACGAAACCTAGTCAAATAAAACACCGAAAACCCGATAGCTACGAAAATAGCAGAAAGATACGGTAAAAACAGGTAGAGAATAAGAGCAACAAGATAAGAATACACAACGAAATCTATGAGAGCTTGAAGAACCCTAGGACAAGTAACAAACTCCTCGACAAAAACCTCATCGCAGTATTTTTCCAGTCTTTCCGCAATTATTTGAGCAGTTTTTCTTTCAGCCTCGCTACCTGGAGGTCTTGCCCCAACCTTGTCACATATCTCCACAATGAAATCTAAAAGCCCACCATCCCCCATTTAAAACACCCGTAACCTTTTACTAATGTATGTCGCTACTATACTATAAACTCTTTTCCAACCATTATATGATACTAGAGATGAAGAGAGAGTTTAAGCCTATTTTACTTTAAATTGTATGAGTGAAATTTGCTATTTTTCTCCTTTCCACTCTTTGAAAAATTCATCTAGAAAAATTTCTATAAACTTTGTTCTCCCCTCAGCGATCTTTTTACTTTCCTCAAGATTCAAATGATCCTTAATTTTTAACAATTTTTCGTAAAAATGATTTATGCAGCTAACGCTTTTACCATCATACTTTTCTTTAGGTTTAATCCAAGGTATCCAAATCTTTTCTTTTCTTAAACCTGTATCCGCTAGAGCCCTCGCAATACCAATAGCTCCAATAGCATCTAAACGGTCAGCATCCTGAAGAATTTTAGCCTCCAATGTATCAGCCTTACAGCCCTTAAGAAACCTATGGGTCTTTATACAGTAAACGACTTGGCTAATCTTATTTTTCGGAAAGCCAATATCTTTTAAAATCTTCTCAGCTATTTTGGCACTTAAAACATCATGTTCCTTCACATTTTCACCGTAGGCTACATCGTGTAGTAAAGCAGCAGCTTTTAAAACATCTAAATCTGCACCAAGCTTTTCGCCAAGTTTCAAACATAAATTGTAAACCCTTATGGCATGAAAATAGTCGTGACCAGGCCAATTATTCCACATATATTCCCTTACAACTTCTTTCAACTTTTCCTCCCAACTCATAACAATGCCCCACGTAACCGCATTAATTTATTCTTTTAGTTGCATTAAAATTTCAGGAACATCTCTGATACTTTCTACTTCAAAATCTGGTTTTACACTTATGCTTCTTTTAACACCTGTTTTAACAAGTATAGTTTTCATACCTATTCTTTTAGCGCCAGAAATATCTTGTAGCAAATCGTCTCCAATCATAACTACTTCATGAGCTCTTGCACCACATTTTCTCAATATTTCTTTGAAGTATTCTGGGTGAGGCTTTGCAGCATGCATATTCTCACCGTGGGTAATCAAACAGTAAGGAAAATCCTCAATATTAGCCCAACGCAACCTAAAGTCTACAGCAATAGCTTTCGTAACTGGATCAGTCGCGATACCTATACTTAAATTCTCGTTTAACAAAAGTTCTATGATTTCACGGTTTCCATCCATTGGAGCATAAAACCGCTTCAACAATTGAAATCTTTCATTATAATATCTGTCAACAATTTTCCTAACAACAAAGGAAGTTACATTAAGCTTCCTTGCAATTTGCATACAAAACTCGTCAATAATAGTTCTAGTAAGCGGGGGATTCATTCTTATATCCCACATAACTTTCAAAAAAGTCTCAGCAATAACTTTCCTACTCAATTTTATCTCTTCTAAAGCTACTTCAACAAGATTATCAATAAAACATTTAGTAAACATTCTCCTATTGGATACGTAACCTAAAGTTCCATCTAAGTCAAAAAACACAAACTTCACCACAAAATCACCTCACAAATAAATATCAAGTATTAAACATTATCTGTTAATTAACTTTTAACCTTGTGCAACCGGTGTCTCTCTATGTAGAGGTCTATTTTTCCAGAGGAGTCCACTACAAATTCAACTGGTATCTTTACGCCTCCTTCAACAATATAAAACCTATATTCCTCTAATCTTTCATCTACCGGAATTAGGGGAACATTCATTTCCCAAAGCTTATCTTTAATCTCAAGATATAGTGTAGAGCCTCTTTTAACTACTGAAGCTCTATTTATTCCCTTGTAAGATTCGTATACACCTACTAACATGTCAAGTTTTTTATCAAGTGCTATAAACGGTAACTCATCGGGTTTTCTACCAATCAAGAGAGTTAAAATTCCTAGGCCAAGTATGGAAAGACTGTCAGGACTTCCATTAGATGCTATGGCCACACCCACTTTAAAGTCTGGAATAAAAGCTACAAATGCGCCACAGACACCTACAGAACCACTATGATAAACCACTTTATGACCGAAGAAATCATCTAAAATAATCCAACCATAACCGTAGCTTCGCTTCTCAAATCCAAGCAAGAAAAGATTAACTTCAATACGAGGAGTATGCATTTCTTTAAGAAGAGACGAATCTACGATCTGTATGCCATCGAAAACACCATCATTCATATTTGCAATAACATAGTTAGAAAGCTCGGAAACAGAGCTTAATAATCCTCCAGCAGCATATATCAACTTGTTAAAGGGAAACTTAGCTGGAACTGGCTTGCCCTCCCTATCAATATAGTAAGGAGTCATGATGTCTGGGTCTGCCTCAAATTCTTCCTTTAAGAACGTAGACCTAGTCATCTTCAACGGTTTAAGAATTTTCTCTCTAATATAATCCTCGTAATTCATTCCACTAACTACTTCAATGATTTTCCCAAGCATTGTGTAACCTTCATTGAAATAGAAGAATCTTTCACCAGGCTTTGCGGCGATTTCTTCGGATGCGCCATTCACAAACTGCATAAAATCCTCAAAACTTGTCATAGGAATCCAACTTTCATAGAACCCAAGTCCTCTTTTTATTACTATTTCAGCTTGACCAAGATTCGGAACACCAGAAGAATGCGTTAATAAATGAAATATTTCAATAGGACGCTCATCGAACCCGATTTTAAGGGGAATATATTTTTTCACTGGATCATGAATATCTAGTTTACTGGCTTCAACCAGCTGCATAATTGCTAAAGCAGTGAAAGACTTTGTTACAGAACCAATCCCGTACAACGTGTTAGGTGTTGTAGGCAAATTTTCCTCTAAATTTCTTGCACCGAAACCCTTACTATAAAGAATTGAGTTGTTTTTGACGACAGAAACGCTTAATCCAGGTATTCGAAACGTGGACATAGCTTCAGTAACGTAACTATCAAGCAGTTCAATGATATTACTACTCAAATCTACCCCTCGGAACATTTGTTGAATGATATTCAAACCAAATGCAATGTAACCTAAAAGTTTATTGCTCAAAGTTTAAGGTCAAACTTAACTTTCAAACAGTAATAAGTAGCTATCTCCGAAATGATGTACGTAATATAAGCAATAGTGCGCTTTGAAAGCCAAGATTTAACCTTACTTAACAATCAACCTTCAAATTAGGAAATATTTAAGAAGATTGAAACAACACTTACATCTATGTTAGTATTCGGTCCAGTTCCCTCGCGTAGATTAGGAAGAAGTTTAGGCGTAAATAATATTCCAGCAAAAATATGTTCATATTCATGCGTTTATTGTCAGCTAGGTACAACCATAAAAATAAGTATTGAAAGACGTCCATTCTACGATCCAGAAAAAATCTTCAAAGAAGCAGAGAACAAAGTAAAAAATGTACAAGTGGACTACATTACTTTTGTACCAGATGGAGAACCCACCCTCGACAAGAATTTAGGAAAAGAAATAGAAATGTTAAAAAGTCTAAACCATAGGATCGCTGTTCTCACAAATGGTTCTCTAACATTTAGAGAAGACGTAAGAAACGATCTTTCAAAAGCAGATCTTGTATCCTTAAAGGTCGACGCAGTAAGTGGAGATTTATGGCAGAAAATAAATAGACCACACCCTTCGCTTTCTCTTCAAAAAATCCTTGAAGGAATGTTAGAGTTCTCCAAAGAATTCAAAGGAGAACTAATAACGGAAACAATGCTAATAGACCAAATCAACTATGAAAACGAATTCGATAAGATTGCCGACTTCATCAGAGAATTGAATCCAAAAATAGCATATATTGCAATTCCTACGAGGCCTCCCGCTGAGAAATGGGTAAAACCTCCACGAGAAGAAATAATTAACGAAGCATTCCAAATGTTTTCTAAAAAGATTAAGAACGTGGAATACCTTATAGGATATGAAGGTACTGCTTTTTCATTTTCGGGTAACGTTGAGGAAGATTTGCTTAGCATTACTGCAGTGCATCCAATGCGCGAAGACGCGGTCCAAGAACTTCTTAATAGGGCTGGAGTAGGGTGGGAGGTTGTGGAAAAACTGATCAATGAAGGAAAAATAATTGAATTGAGATACCGTGAACATAAATTTTACATGAGGAAGCTTCCTGGAAGACGAAAGTAAAGCGCTGAAACCTAGGTTTCAAGATGCTATATGGCCTCATGGAGAAGTAGGGGTATATCCGTTACCTTTAGGTCTTTTATTCCCTGTTTCCTAACGGTGCTTGCAAGTTGAAACATACACAGCGGACACGCCGTTATAATTCTTGAAGCACCGAGATCCAAGGCTTCTCTTATTATCATCATCGCTACAGAATTCGATATATCCCTAAATAATAGCCTAATTCCCCCAGGAGCCCCACAACAGTAACCTTCATTTCTGTTCTTTGAAAACTCTAAAAGCTCTATTCCAGGAATACTCTCAATGATTTTCCGAGGCTCTTCATATTTTTTCGACGTCTTAGCGAAATGACAAGGATCTAAAAACACAACTTTCTCCTCTATTCGCTTACTAAATTCAATTTTCCCTTGATCGATAAGATCCGATAAAACCTCAACAACATGTAGAACTTCGAAATCTGGTTTTCTAAATATACGTGGATATATATGTTTATACGTGTGATAACATGCAGCGCAAGCCATCACAACTCTATCAACACCTTTCTCCTCTATTTTTGCAATGTTACTTTCTGCTACTTTCTTTGCCTCATCAAAAAATCCGTGATCAACAAGGAGAAGTCCACAGCATCTTTCCTGCTCGCCGAGAATCGTAAAATCAAGATCAGCTTTACTAAAAATGTCTACTGTTGTATGTCCTATTTCATGTAGTCTAAATGGAACCATACATCCAACGAGATAAATATACTCAGCTTTTTCCGGAAACCTAATGCCGTCAGGAATCCACTTCTTCCAGTATTCTGGGCCTTCACCGGTCATCGATCCGCTACTTATGATGTTTTTGCAAAGATTTGCAATGGGTTCTGGAACTTTTCCTTCCTTAACTGCAAGATTTCTAAGGCTTCGAACAACATCTGAAATAGGAATATTCGTGGGGCAGATTAGTTCACAAGTTCCACAACAAGTACATGTATACAATTCTCTAACAATATCGCTAATCGTTTTCTCTTTGTTTAGAATAGATTGAGCTGCTTTAATTCTACTCCAAGCACCTATGTTTTCGTCTCTGCTTGAAAGATAGAAAGAACATACATCATTACAAGCTTTACACTCGATACAGGAGAAAACTGTCTCTTTAATGTTTTCTAACATTTGGTTCGCTCTCCTAAATAGTGAAAATGGCAATTTAACATCTACTTTACTATTGCATTTTTCTGTCAAAAAGACTTCGTTAGCTTAACTTAAACTAATATTAGTCCGAATTTTCATTAGAATTAATACAAAAGTTTAATTTGCAAAATTTCATAATGTACTTTACTATTGCATTTGTGAGGGAGTAGCGGTGAAGAGGGGCGTAATAGGTTTAATTTTAGCCGTTGCTCTAACAATAGCGTTTTTAATACCGCTTCCAGGAATGTTTTCACCGTCCACCTTGATGTCAATGACAGACCCATTAGCAGGTATTTGGGGCTCTGTCTACACAGCTAAATATCCAAACCGCGGAAAAATAGTGATGCCCGGACTGGAAAGCGATGTAACAGTCATAATAGATGGTTATGGAGTGCCACATATCTTTGCGAAATCTGAAATAGATGTCGCCTATGTGCTAGGTTATTTGCATGCTCACGATAGACTTTTCCAAATGGACCTGCAGCGAAGACTAGTAGAAGGCAGGCTATCCGAAGTACTTGGAGAAGCCGCCTATCAAACCGACGTATTATATAGAATTCTAGGGCTTTACAGAGGCGCGCAAAAATCCTTAGAACTCTTAGAAAACATCTCTGAAGGAGAAAAAGCGAGCCACTATCCTCAAATGGATGTTACACTCATAAAAGATGATGCCAAGAAACTTTTAGACATGTTAGACGCCTACTCTAAAGGAGTGAATTTTGCAATAGAAGAAATGGAAAAGGAAAATGCATTGCCATTGGAGTTTAAACTTTTAGGTTACAAGCCGGAGCCTTGGACGCCCTTAAACATCCTTGAAATAGGTAGGCTTATCAGCTGGGGTCTAACTGGAACCTTCGCTGACCTAGAGCTTTACTTAGTATATCAAGGGTTAGTCGGTAAATACGGTGTGGAAAACGGCACAAAACTTCTACTTGAACTACTACCGATAGATAGGCCCATTGATCATTTCATTGTCCCAGAAAATGAAAGCTGCATTCACCCCGTTAATCCAGCAGACCCCTCCAAAACATTTGGCTTTTCTACAGTAAACGTAGAGACGCAAGGAATAAACGAACTCCTTAAATGGATAAAGGAAGCATCTCCATTACTCACGCCAATAAGATCTATGTTTGCATCCAACAATTGGGTTGTAGGTGGAAATCTAACCGAAACAGGAAAACCTATACTTTGTAATGACCCTCACTTGCAACTTGTGGTGCCGTCAGTTTGGTACGAAGTTCACTATGTTGTGAAAAGCCCAGATGGAGAGTTTATTAACGCTAGAGGCGTAACCTTCCCGGGAATTGGTCTAATAATCATTGGATGTACTCAATACGTCGGGTGGGGCTTTACAAATGTTATGGCAGATCAAATGGACTTCTACTACTATAAATGGAATGACAAAGGACAATATTTGTATAAGGGGTCTTGGAAAGATGTAAAAACAGTAAATGAAGAAATACTCGTTAAAGCCAGCAATGGATATGAAAAAAGAACAATTACATTAAACTTCACGGTTCACGGCCCAATCATTGAAAGAAAAGGGACAAAGTTTGCAATCTGCTGGATGGGAGAAAAATACGGCTCACTGGAATCTTTAGCATTACTAAAATATGTTCATGCAAAAAATGCAACCGAATTCCTAAAAGCAACATACTACTTTCATATGCCTCCTCAAAATCATGCTTTTGCAGACATCTATGGAAACTTTGGATGGAGAGCAGTTGGCTGGTATCCCAATAGAACCTATCCAAACGGCACTATGGCAATAGATCCTTCAAAACCATTAACAGCCCTAATACCGAGATTACCCATTAACGGTAGTTCTGAAAACGTCATTGAATGGAATGTAAATGACTGGATTGATGCAAATGAAGCACCAACACTATGGAATCCTAAGCAAGGCTACGTGGTAACTGCAAACAACAGGTTAGCAAACAAAACATACCCGTATATCTACGATGTTGCATGGACATTTGCAGACTACTATAGAGCATATAGAATCGACTACCTCATAAGAGAATGCATAAAAGAGAAAGGCTACGTCACAATTGAAGACATGAAGAAAATACAGAACGACGTCTTCTATGTCCCAGCAGCTAAACTAGTACCAGAAATAGAAAACGCGCTTTCCGGAGTAACAGATGAGAAGGTACAAGAAGCACTTAACATTCTTAAGGAATGGAACTATTCGATGCTCCCAGACCTCGTTGCTCCAACAATTTTCGCCAAATGGCTTAGTGTCTTCAAAAACATGACACTTGCAGACGAATTCATAGAATTAAACAAAACAGTCAGCGGATTTACCATTAGCAAAAGCGAACTCGAAGACCTTGTAGAATCCATTCCAACCAGTATCTTAGAAGCTTACGTAAAACTTGAACCAAACTCCCACTGGTTTGACAACGTTTTCACAGATGAAACTGAAAACGCAGCAACCATAATACGTGGAAGCTTCGAAAAAACCATCGAACTACTAGAAAACGAGTTTGGAGAGGACATGAGTAACTGGAAATTCTCTAAAATACACAAGTTGCACGCTGAGCATCCATTTGGCTCCGTGTTCAGTTGGCTTAACTACCCTGAATGGGAAGCCTGGGGATGGAGTCAATGCGTTAACAATATTGGAGCATCCGGCAAAAGTGGACCATCTTGGAGAGAAATATTAAACTTCAAAGACCTTAACCAAAGCTTATGCATAATCCCTGGCGGCCAATCAGGTAACCCCTTCAGCGAACACTATTATGATCAGCTTAGAATGTGGCTTAACGGAGAATATAAGCAAATGAGTTTTCCTGCAAATCCAAGTGAAGTAGAAGACGTTGAAAGCGTACTGGAATTTATGCCGGGGTGATAAAATGAAAAAACTTAACCTTATCCAATGTTTATTAGTAACGTTCGTGATTGGAGTTGCATTGGAATTTACAAGGATATGGCAGCTACTTGTAATCGCTGGGATTATCGGAGGATTCTTAGCGAAAAACCTTAAGACAGCAATTTTCTCAGGTTTCTTCGGTCTACTTTTCTGTCGAGGAATTCTCTTCATAGCCTTGTATTTAAAGCTACCCAGCAGCTTTGCAATGGCATACTTAAACCTCTCAATGTTTCTAGGAATCGGCCTAATACTCGCAGGACTACTTGGACTATTTAGCGCACTAATAGGCTACTTTTCAGCAGCACTCATAGAAAAACGATAAATACCACTCAACAATTTTATTTTATATTTTATTAACGAGTTTTATGTAAATATACGATATTTCGCTTCCAGTAAGAACTTTAACAGTTTCTCCAAAGCTTAAAATAATAATGATATCGTTTATCCATATGTTATTTAGGTGAAACAGATGATTGATGCTCATGTTCACTTGTTTCCTGACGATATTGTGTGGCGTTTTTACGCTTGGATTGAAAAGAAACATAAATTGAAATGCCAATTGAATGGGAAAAAGCCTTAAATGTATTGAAAAATATGGGTGTAAAACAGATTTTTAATCTAACTCACGCTATCACTCCAGAATATAGTGAGAAATTTAATGGATGGCAGGGAGAACTTAAAAAGAAGTACGGGTTCATAACTTTCGGCGCATTTCACCAGAAAACAGCGAAGAACTACTCATAAAAGCTTTTGAAAACAAGTGGATAGACGGGTTAAAATTACATCCACCTGTTCAGAAATTTAGACCTGACTCAAAAGAAGCTTTGAACATCTACGATCTACTTGAAGAATTGAAAAAGCCGCTTTACATTCACACGGGTTGGTTTCCAGATAACGGTTTCCAATATTCAGATTCAAAAATGTACGAACCCCTAATATACAATTACAACATTCCGGTAATTCTCGCCCACATGATGCTTGGAAAACCAAAGGAACTCAGAAAATTCCTTGATGCGAGAAAAAACGTTTACACCGAAACATCAAACGCGCTCATCGATATAACGGTTATTGATCATGTTACAGGTGAAAAAGTAAAATGGTTATCTGAAGAAGTTGTAAACTTAATAGAGGACTATCCGAACAGAGTTCTTTACGGAAGCGAGATACCTCTGGTTTGGTGGAAACCAGAAAAAACACTAAAAACTCTGCTTAAACTTAATGTTGACGAAAAAATTAAAGAGAAAATTTTATGGAAAAACGCTGCAGAGTTTGTTGAAAAACACATAAAATAATCTGAAATTAACGTTTTCTTTTCATCTTTTAGACATTTTTGATTGATTTATTGTTTTAAGATATACATTGTGGAGCGTGAGAGATTATAGTCGACGTCTTAGTTAAACGCAAATTTTTATATTTAGTAATAGGTAATACAACAAATGTTGTTGTAAAGTTAAGATGTTAGGTGGGAAAATTGACTTCCACAGAAGCTGTTCATGAAACATTTAATGAAATCCTAATGGAGATTAAGAGAAATACAGGTATATATGCTCTGGCAATAGTTTTAAGAGACGGATTGATTGTGGCAAGTTTAATGCCTGAAGACTTAGATGAAGAAACTCTAGCAGCCATGACAGCCACAATAATAAAAGCAGCAGAAACAGTTTTCACCGAACTTAATAAAGGAGATGTAAAGAGAATCATAATTGAAGGAACACATGCAAAAATAGTTGCAGTAACTGCTGGCAAAGACTTTGTAATAGTTGGAATGGCAAACCCAGAAACAAGTCTTGGAATAATACTTCATAGTATGAGAAAAGCAGCAGAAAAAATCAGTCAACGAACAATATAACCCCTTACATTTTAACTTCCTAATTTTCGAAACCTTATTTTCAATTATGTCCTATAGCGAAATATTAAAAATCGAAATTTAAAAACTACTCTAACATTTAATAACATTAACATGGTTGTAGAAGGTTGACAATTAACAAAATAGAGAATCTAAACAACGAAATTGAAAATCTGAAAAGAAAGCTGAAAATAAAGGAGTACCACGCTGACAAAGGTATTGTGCGGCTCATTATAGGCGAAATGCATAGGCAAGAAAGAGAAGCAACATGGCCCATACTTGAAGAATTTAAACCCAAACCCTTGAAGGGATCGGTTATTATAGTTCCCACAGTTGATATCGAAGGAAAAGTAAACATCAGTGTAATTAATCCAAAATATACGGAAACACCAGCTTATAAAACGTATTGCAAAATATTGGAGCACTATAAGCCTGACATTGTTGTTGAACTACACGCATTTAACTCCAAATTTTATCAAAGCTTAACAGATCCGCATCGATTAGAGAAAAAGGGTGTACCATCCCTTATACCTTACGAGGAACAACCGGCAATAGAAGACCAAGTTTTACATGGAGGACCACCACCATACGCTAAAAATAAGTTCAGAGAACATGGATCATACATTACCTTAGAGATCAGCAGAAACTATACAGAAAAAGCCAAGAAAACACTACTAAGCATATTAGACATAATAGTAAAATCTGACAGCCCACAGGAAATTATATGCAAACTTACAGAAAGATACCCAGAATCGATGAAAAAGGCAAAAGAACTTCTATACAAATACCTGTAAATAAATCCACAAACCACGAGTAAAGTGAGACCTAAAAATATATCAGCATTAAATTCCATTGTATGTGATATTCTTAAACTTTGAAGTTAACTGACTATCTAGCCAAAGACAAAAATTACCCAATTACGATAAAGCATGACATTTAATTAACGTTTTTAACACGACAGGAATCTGCTTGTTAAGGCACATAATTTAATTTTTAAACTTCTAAAATAGCAATAGTAATTTAAACATAAAATTTGCTGTTTTCCCACAAATATTCGTCAAAATACGTAATGAACTTGAAAAATTAATGAAAAACATGAAAGTTTGATAAATTTCATTCATATTTCTTTTTCTTAAAAAATACGGCTCAGACAGTAATACATGGTTGATACTATTGGCTTACCTACTTTAAAAGAAGTGTAGCAAGATGCTACTATGGGGGAAAGGTTTGTCGTCTTTAAACCTGTACAAGGGCGAAAACACTCTACAGCCTTTAAAGGGAAGAAGAGATACATTTGGACTGGAAGAAGCGGAGGAATGGATCCGTAAGCTGTTTGGGGAAAGAGAGAAAAAGGTGGTTCTAGGTATTTATGGCGCACCGAATGCTGGGAAAACAACACTGGCAAATAGGATAGCAATGGACTGTAACGTTGAACCAAAAGGAGTAGTTTCAGAAATACCCCATGAAACCAGAGAGGTAATAAAAATAGAAAACCTCAACTTAAACATAAATGGGAAAAATCTTCAGCTAACCATATTAGACACACCTGGGCTAGCAACGAAAATAAGCCACCTAGAGTTCATCAAATACGGCTTAAGCGAATCCGAAGCCATTCAACGGACAAAAGAAGCACTAAAAGGAATAACAAAGGCAATAGAGTCAATGGATGAAATAGACGCAGCAATAACCGTTATAGACTCTACAAAAATGCCCTACGAACAAATAAACATCATAATAATAGGAACTCTGGAAGCAAAAAGAAAACCAACAATCATAGTGGCGAATAAAATAGACCTACCAGAAGCAAAACCGGAATTAGTGAAAAAATTCTACCCAAATCACCAAGTAGTTCCAATATCGGCCCTAACAGGACAAAACATAGAAAAACTATACAAAATATTAACAGAAATCATATAAAACCCTTAAACATGATGAATCTAATTTTAAACGCATCATAACATCAAATATTGCAGTATAGAATCATCACTAACTTTAAAGCCATCCAAATAAAAAGAGCTGAGAGAGATCTCAGCAAATTAAGTTTTGTTATTTCCAACCTCTTGCTACAATCAAATATACCAGAATAAGTGCCATCACTAAACATGCAACTATTGAAACAATAGTAGATGTTGCGGCTAAGCCAAAAAGACCATACTGTTCCCATGCAATGAAACCCGTTGAAACAAGGGAAATTAAAATTAAAACGAAACCTCCACCAGCTGCCCATTCCTGTTGCTGGAAGAAACCCATTGATAGTGCAAAGGCAATTATACCGTATAGAATTAACATGTAGCTACCTGTAGCACCTATACGCTGTATTATCTCGATATCTTGCGATGAAATGCCGGAAACATAGTTCCCTATTACCCCTAGATCAAAGAGTCTTGTAGCACCAAGCAATATAAGAAAAACACCTACTAGCAAAAATAGAAAGCCAACAAACGCGGCTCCTCTAGGCCCTGTTCTCTCCATAAAATCACCATTTACAGTTTAACGAAAGTCAGACCAAACAATATATAAATTTTTTTATAATCCAAATTGTCAATGGAGTATTTATTAAGTAATAGTTTTACTGATGGCTACTTCAATAATTAGCTTAAGCTGTTTATAATACTGGAACAAGCGTTTTTTTGTCTAAAATATGAATATATTACATTAAATTATTGGTATTTCATACATTTCTGAAATTTTCGGTTTTCCAAGATACAAAGAGGAACATTAATAACCTTTTCAAGGAATTTTAAAGTAGTAAATATTTTGTGAATAGACTTGGAAGGGTTATAAATTGAGTATAGGAATTCTTTTGAACGTTTTTGCAAGATATCCATTTGTTGTTCTTGCCTGTTTACTATTAGGCGGAGGAATTCTACTTGGAATAACTGGCTTAATCACCGGGATACAGCTATTTAAGCTGCTTTCCGTTGTTCTAATAGTCTGCGGTCTAGCCGTAATCTCCGTAAAAATTATCCTGAAGTTAGGTTATCAAAAGAGCTGATATTCATCATTCAGGGTAGTGCAAGCAACTTATTTTATGTTCACCTTCAAAAGTTTCAAAACCTCACATGAAACTATTTACCGTAAATTTTTCACGGTTGTAGCTGCATTAAGCAATATTTTATCTTCAAAACATAAAACAAAAATAGAATTATAAACCTGATAATATGTCGGCACCTTAATCAATAAAATGTTTTATTACAGCCTTACAAAACCAGGTTATTGCATCTATACAACCAATTCTATTTGGCGGGTTTAGTCACATTACCCACATATATTTTTGAGTATCTTTAAAAATAAGCAGAGGAATTGTTAAATTATGCCACGGTTCCTAGATTTATTTCTCTATGAAATCCGTCAAAGCAAAGACAAAATAAAGAAACTTTTAACAATTTCAAAAGACAAACTTCAACTATATGAAAGTCTTTTCCCTAAATACTGGAATTCCCTTCCCGATATTCAAAATTTTAAGGGAGAAGTTTTCGCCGTAGACAGTAGCGACGGCATTATTGAATATAGGGATGGCGTAATTATTCATGTTTGCCGAGCATTAGCACTGTCAAATACCCGTAAAGAATGTAGGGAATTAAAAGTAAACATCTTTTACGATCCGAGGAAAAGAAACGATCTTGTAATTTTTAGAAGTCGAATGAGGGAGCACCTAGAACATTTAGTTTCCCTAAAATGTTTAAACAATTACAATGAAGATTTAAATAGCCGAGTATTGTTTTTAGACGGTTCCCTCTACGGTAGAATGTCACATGTACCAAAAGACTCAGAAATACCTGGTTATCAATCTTTCATGTTAGATTACATAGAAACTTACAGCAACATTCTCAAAAAATCTAAGGAGAAAAACATACCAATAATAGGTGTAAGCAAAGATTCAAGATCAAGACTTTTAGGAAGAATCCTACTCACTCACAAACTAAAACACCACCTTACACGTAGCTCATTAAACTCTGAAACGGAAACAGCAGTATTGTCTAGCTGGAGTGAAATTTGGAAAAGACCTAGAAACGCTTTGAGGAAAATAGAAAAACTCTCAAAAGAAACCACAATACCCTCTGAAATCAAAGAAGTTTTCAAAGAGGCTTTAATCTCGAGACCAGACATCCAAATCATATCTAGTCTCATAAAAGAACCGGGATACACAACTCCACTTATTTTAGGAATACCAACACCTGCCCTCGACCCACTACTGTATGCTTTCGAGAGCGGAACCTTAGAAACCTACATTGAAAACAATTTTTCAAAAGCTCTAGTCGAAGAAGGAGAAGAAATAGTAGAAAAAGCCAAGAAAATTTTACTAAAAATATTCGAATACCCCGCAATCTACATGTTCTATTACATCCCAGGAAAAAATGAAATTCCGCTGCGAATAGATGTTCCCGGCTGGACACTTGGATTTAACTATCACATCGATGACGTAAAAAGCTACGAGACCCCTTACTCCGAGAATAAACTTGAATGGATACTAAACATGTTAAACAGTTTTTATGCTGGACCAAAACACTACAACGTTTTATTAGAAGAGGTTGACCTGAAAGTTAAGCTCAAACAAAGAGATCTTATAACCATTTATGAATCAGCCTTAATGAAAGAGCTTAAAATCTTGATAGAACATACGAGGGATGTAAGACGTGTCAAATACCCGTAGTCTCAAACTTCTCGGAAGAATAGTTGGAGAAGCATCCCCAACAGAATTCCTTTTCGTAGCAGACAAAGAAAACCACCCACCAAAATTCGAATACGTCATAGTTTACTCAAAAGAAGACGTAGGAGGAACCGTACAAAAAGTACAGGTACTGGCACAAGTAACAGGAGTAATATCGAGAAGCACATCCTACAACATAGATTTAGATCTTGAAGCCCTAGAGAGAATGTTCCACGCAGGAATAGAAGATGTTAACGTAATTTGCCAAGCAAGAACCCTGGGATACATGGCTGAAATCAACGGAAAAAAAGAAATTTTGATACCGAGAAGAGCAATATACCCGGGAAACGAAGTTTACCTAGCACCAGACGAACTAGTACAAGAATTCTTCTCGTACCCCGAAGAAGAAGGACTACACATAGGCTACCTAATATCGAGAAGCACAATACCAGTTCACATATCAGTTAACGGCTTCAAAAGGCATCTAGCAATATTGGCGCAAACGGGAGCGGGAAAATCATACACAGTAGGCGTACTAGTAGAAGAACTGCTAGCAAAAGGAGCCACGATAATAATCATTGACCCCCATGCAGACTACGTTTTCCTAAGCAGAAAACCTGATGGAACAAGATACGAATATGCTGATAGAATTAAAATTTTCAGAAATCCCAGCAGCACGGGAAGATATTCTAAAGAGGAACTAGACAACGTATACGACTACACGATTAGGTTCTCCGATTTAACGGACGAGGAAATCTGTGAAATCTTAGAGATACCTGAAAAATGGACAAACATCAAAGCAATAATATCAGAAGCACTCAGCGAACTAAAAGAAGAAAAAGGAGGAGACTACACGTATAAGGATCTTGTAAGCAAACTTGAAGAAATAGCTAAAAGCGGAAATAAAAAGAAAGCACCTCATGCTTTTAACGCCTTAAAACATGTTAGAAAACTTGAAAAACTAAAGGTTTTCGGAGAAAAAACCACGTCAATAAAAGAAATGTTAAAACCGGTTCAACTGTCAGTCATAGATCTCTCCGGCTTAAATGATGCAAGCATGGACTACATTACATATCGCATTTTAAACAGCTGCTACAACGAAGTGTCAAGTGGAAACTTCCAGTACCCAATCTTCGTAATAATAGAGGAAGCCCACAAATTCATACCTAGAAAAAGAGAAGGGCGAAGAATGTCCAGAGAAATAATAAACGTTATTGCAGCTGAAGGAAGAAAATTCGGAATATTCATGACTCTAATAAGTCAAAGACCTTCAAAAGTAGATCCAGACGCCCTAAGCCAATGCAACAGTCAAATAATACTTCGAGTATCAAACCCCATGGATCAAAGAGCAATAATGGAGTCAAGTGAAAGGCTAAGCGAATCTCTGCTCAGAGATCTCCCAGGTTTAAACGTAGGGGAAGCAGTAATAGTAGGTGAAGTAACAAAGGTTCCAGTAATGGTTAAAATAAGGAGCAGACGCACAAGAGAGGGAGGAGCAGACATAGACATTTTAACAAAACTGAAACAGGCAAGAGAAGAAGCAAAAATCCTACAAGAAATAGAAGAAACCCAAGAGAAAACCGTGGTTCAAGAGGGTACAATGTTCTCAGAGGTGTAACGATGTCAACGATAAAAATATTGCACACAGCGGACAACCACTTGGATCCAGCCTTAACCATGTATCGACATAAAATAAATGAGAGAAGAAGAGATTTTTGGAATGCCTTCAAATATGTCTTAGACTACGCAGATAAAAGAAAACCAGACCTATTCCTAATATCAGGAGACCTATACGATAGAGTGAACCCTAGAAACCCGCCGAGAACACACATCCTAAAACATTTTCGACACCTACACAACAAAGGAACAAAAATATTCTTGGTAGGAGGGCATCATGATACCCCACGTTCAGTTGAGGAAGGAGCTTCACCCCTAGATGAACTTGCAGCCTCAGGATACGTAACATACCTAGCGGGAGTAATTAAACCTGCAATAGAACACGTAAAAATAAACGACTTAGATGTTTGCATATCAGGTTTAACCTACAACTTCAATCTAGCCCCAGGGGAGGATCCATTAAGGAAATCTAAACCTGGAGTAGAGGGAGACATCAACATACTAATGCTACACTACACAATTCAGGAATTCGCATCTTACGTAGTAAATGAGCCATTGGTTAGACTCTCAAACATACCAAGTGAAATAAACTATGTAGCAGCGGGACATATACATGAACATAAAGAAAAGCAGCGAAGCAGAACCCTCGTAGCTTATCCTGGAAGCACTGAGCGAAGAAGCTTCATAGAAGAAAAAACGGAGAAAAAGGGCTTCTTATGGATAGAGTTAAATCAGGAAAAAATAGTAAGCAAAGAGTTTATCGAAGTACCTACGAGACCAATGAAAACATTAACCTACCATTTCACACCAAACACGTTAAGCCCAACAACAGAAATAATATCATACGCTTTACAACATAGAGACCCAGAACTCATTTTAAGGCTGCAAATAACTGGAAAAGTACCTTTACACACCTTAACAAAATATCAAAGAAATGAAATACTAAGAAGACTGTTAGATCACTTCTTCTTTGTTATAATAGACGATAGAGATCTCATATACAAGGCGGAGAAATTTGAAACAGTAGGAAGATTAACACCGCTTAAAGCCTTCACAGACTACATGAATCAACTAATACAAAAAGAAAACAACCCACAGCGGCGAAGAATACTTGAATTAGCAAAGAAAATAGGCGTAGAAAAACTTGAAGAGGCGGGGGCATGGTGATCCTAAACCGCCTAGAAGCTCACAACTTCAGAAAACTAAACATAACACTAGACTTTCCGCAAGGAATGCTTATAATAAAGGGGCCAAACGAAGCTGGAAAATCAACAATACTAGAAGCAATACTATACGCCCTATTCGGAAAACTTATGCGTGGAACAAAAGAACTAGCTATAAACTATCAATCAAACATAGCAAAAATAAAACTAACATTCACAGTGAACGGCCAACAATACCTAGTACAAAGAATACTGAAAAGAACAGAAACACACGCAAAAATATACAAAATAACATCTAACGGGCTAGTTCCACAAGCATTAACAATACAAGAAACAAACAAGTTCATAAAAAATCTGCTTGGAGGCCTGTCATTCAACGAGGTCCTAGTAACAAACATAGTAGCACAAAAAGAACTAGACAAACTCCTAGAACTAAAAGGACAAAGCAGAGAAAAAATAATAAACGCTCTCCTTGGGCTTGAAAGCTACAACAAAGCAACAGAAAAA
>JAEOSG010000180.1 GCA_016840485.1 Candidatus Baldrarchaeota archaeon | reverse complement strand
AGATGTGTATAAGAGACAGACTTATTAGAGAGCTAGGGCTAGTTGAAGCTGTAACAATAGGCATAGGTGGAATGATTGGCGGAGGCATATTCACAGTTATAGGTCTAGTTATAGGTATAGCTGGCAAATTTGTCCTTCTAAGCTTGACTCTCTGCACTTTTTCAGCACTATTAACCGGTTATAGCTACTCTGCTCTTGCAGAAAAATATCCAAGTAGTGGTGCCAGTTACGCGTATGTCAAAGCTGGATTCGGAGAATTTGCAGGGGGGTTTGTTGCTTGGCTTATTTGGTTCGGCTATATTGCATCTTGTTCACTTTATGCTGTATCTTTCGGGCAATACATGACGTATTTTATTAAAAGTCCATGGAAATTCTGGAGCCTGTTTCTAATAGTTACACTCACCATTTTAAATCTGAAGGGAGCTAAGAAAACTGGTAGCGTTGAAAATATTCTAGTAGCAGCTAAAGTTGCTTTACTTCTTCTATTTGCAGGTGCAGGCTTTCTTTTTGCTACGAGATACGGCTTAATACAAAAACTTCAAGATTATGTTCCTAACCCTACTGAAATAGACTTTCGTTTCTTAAATCTTATTTTGGGCAGTGGACTAATTTTTATAGCATACGAGGGGTTCGAACTCATCGCAACAAGCGCTGAAGAACTAAAAAACCCAGGGAAAAACATAAAAAGAGCTATTTACATAAGCATAGTCGCCGTTTCAACTATATACCTATTGGTGACTTTCATTGCTTTGATGGTTACTGATCCATCTGAACTCATGATTAGTGAGGCGCCTTTGGCGGAAGCTGCAGAACAGTTCATGGGGAGCATCGGCGGAATCTTACTTGGTGTAGGTGGTCTACTTGCAACATCCAGCGCATTTAACGCAAGTTTGTACGGGTCTTCAAGAATGATGTTTGCTTTAGCTAGAGATGGTTTAGCGCCTAAAAAACTTGTCAAACTTAGTGAAGAAACAAGAGTCCCTTATATCAGTATTCTTTTCACATCATTTGTTATTACCATACTTACTCTGGCTGGTGTTTTACAGGAAGTTGCAACGCTTTCAAGCCTATTTTTCTTAATAATTTTCTTCATGGTTAACCTTTCTGCATTTAGACTTAGTATGAAAAAAATTATCAACAGTCATGCTTTATTTAGCATGATAGCATTAATTATAATCTTTGTAATAGTGATTTTAGTAATGTCCTATCTCTATACGCCTCTCATTCTAGTAACTTTCACCGTTGCCGTGCTTTCTTCTTTCTCAATAACATTTTACATGGCTAAAAGAAAAGTATGACTGGAATGTTTAGATGAGAGGCTAAATAATATTCATCTGTCCCAAGAAGTCCGATAAGTGCCCTTGGTCGCTTCCTAGCCGGTATAAAAACCAGATCAGGTCTAAATTTTCTCACATATTCTATTAATGTTTTCCTAATGTCCCTCGTAATTATTTCCTTAAACCAAGGCGTTTTTCCTGCAGCCTTAGACTCTTCCTTGATAATCGATAAAACTTTTCTTATTTCCTCTTTCTCTTCATCTGGGATATATTCTTCTCCCAGTGGAAGAGAAATCGGCAGCTCATACATATGTAAAAAGGTTACATCAGCATCTTTACAACATTCTGCATATAAAAACTCTAAAACCATCTTTACAACTTTCCTATTAGGCAGAAAAATTGGAACAAGGATCTTATTCAATTTTTTTGGGAGTTTATCAACATTATGGAAAACCATAACATCACACTTAGCATTCCTAGCAACCTTATTTGTCACACTTCCAAACAACTCTTTCTTTAAAGCTTTAATCCTTGAAACCATAGCAATCAAATCATATTGTTTCCTTGATTCTTCCAATATTTCATATGCAGGGTCTTCACCTGGCACGATTTGTATCTGCGCCTCAACACCTCTTTTCCTAAGGTCTTCCTTCAACTTGTTTAACATTTTTTCAATTTTGGTTTCCGGAGTTTTAACATGAAAGAAGGTCAACTTGTATTTCTTTGCTTTAGCCAGGTCCAGGAATAATTGACATAACTTAAGTTCTAAGGAATGGCCTTCTATTGGAATTAAAATTCTTTTGGAGCCGTCTGGCCATCCTCCACTATCCAGCTTTGACACCCATTAAATTTCCTTTAGCATACCTAATAAATAATTTGCTAAAATTATTTAAATTTGAAATACAAAAATTTTAATCCAACCATAACACTTAGCAGGATGGTTCTCTCGTGAAAAAGATAATTACCATATTTTTTATCCTATTATTGTTCAACACAAATTTCCATATTATCTTATTTCGTACCTCAACGTTGAGAAATACAAATTTTGTCGTATCCAATAAAGTTGTTGAAGTAGCATGGAATAAATATCATAATTACACCGAAATAACAGCCATTCTCAAAAACTTAAATGAAACTTACAGTGAAATTGTAAAACTATATTCTATCGGCAAAACGTGGAAAAATAGGGACATATGGTGCATAGAGCTTTCAAGCCAGAAAGAAACTTCAAACCCCAAGCCAGCATTATTCATTGTTTCTTATCATCATGCACGTGAAAGAATAACAATTGAAGTAGCTCTTTACATCGCATGGTTCCTTGCAACAAATTATGCCATAAACGATACGATAAAAGAGATTTTGGAGAAAACAGTAATTTACATTATTCCAGCTTTAAACGCTGATGGTATAGAGGTTTCAGAGATGAATCCATGGCAAAGAAAAAACCTGCATCCCATAGATGAAGATGGAGATGGAAAATTTGACGAAGATCCTCCAAATGATGTAGATAAGGATGGAAAAATCTATTGTTGGTGGAATGCAACATATATGGGTTTTGAAGGAATTGATGACGATGGTGATGGACTAATAAACGAGGATTGGCTTGGAGGTGTAGATCTAAACCGCAATTATGATTTTCACTGGAACGACACTAACGTGGAGAGTGGCAGTTCAGATCCACATTCAGAAGTTTACATCGGTCCACGACCTTTTTCAGAACCAGAGACGCAGGCAATTAAAAATTTCGTTGAACAACATGATAACATAAAATATGCCTTAAGCTTTCATAGCGGAATTGTAGGCATACTTTACCCATGGGGCTATACGCAGAACCCGCCCCCAGATGAAGAAGAGTTTATTTCTCTTGCTAAAAATATGAGTGAAGTTAGTGGTTACCCCTATTATCAATCTGGTAGACTATATACCTGTAGTGGGGAATGGGGGGACTGGATGTATGGAGTACATCGTATTTTCGCGTTTACAGTCGAAGTATATGGTCAAGGTCGCAATAATACGTGGTGGAAGGAACATGTTCATCTAGTCGATGGTAGGGCATATTTCTACGATGTCTGGGAGTATTTTAACCCACCAGAAGATGAAATAAAAATTGTTTTAGAAAAAAATCTAAGAATAACATTGTTTTTAGCAACCAAACTAATCACTGGCAAAAATATTCTTCTTCGCATTATAATCTCAGTTTCTATAATCTCCATAGTTGTAGTAGTTATAGTGATCGTGAAATTCCGAAGAACCCGTTTGTATCGAAAATTATAATTGCATGAAAACTTGGTAAAATTTAAAATAGTGTTTTACTGTTGTTTAATTGGAGTTTGAGGAGGGTGGTTAAAATCCTTGAACATTTTGAAAAAGGATTTGAAGCTTTTAGAAAGGTAGCTTATTTAGCAATAATACCGCTATTTCTTGACATTTTCTTCCACTGGTATGAAGGTTTCTTGGCGGCCTTTTCTGGAACTTTTAGAATGGGAGTAAAATTTTCCATTCCGTGGGATTTACCGTCAATTGAAAACTTTTATGATTTTCCGAAAATAACTATGATGCTTCCGATATATTCAGCGATTTGGACGACGATTTCTACAGTTATCTACGCGTTTATTTTGGGCGGTTATCTTGGGAAAATTCATCAAGCAGTTAGAGGTATGCAGTTTGAACCATTTATGAAACTTTCCTCGAAATACTTCATCAGGTTTCTGTTTCTTAAGATTTTATGGCTAATTTTGGCTCTGCCTGCTTTCTTTATGGGCATGGTTGCAATCGTATACATAGTCTTTCTTTTAATTTTAGGTTATTTTCTCTATCTAACGCCTTTCATAATTATAGCAGATGACATACCATTTTTTGACGCCATTAGAAAAAGCGTAGTACTTGCAAGCAATAGAGGCGAAGTCTTAAAATATGCTCTTATTTTCATGGTTCTAACAGCCATTGTTTCAGCATTTATTTATCTTTTGATGAATATTCCCATAGCAGGCTTTTTAATCAGCGTCATTATAACATCTATCGTGGGTACTACGTTTACAGCAGCAACGATGGATTTCTATATTCATCTGCAAGAAATAGAACATCTATCTATAGTGTAATTGCTCCAAGAGGCCATATACGATTCTTCTTTAATAATTTAACTACGTGGGGGTAAAGGATAACATATTCTTCTTCTAATCGAGATGTTAATTTATTGTCGATTTCTTTTAGCTTGTCAACCAATTTTAAAATACTTTCCTTGGAGCTAAAACTTAACATAACAGCTGGATGACAGGAAACACCGGTATTTTGCATCTTTTACATGCGGTTAAAACAACATTAATTGCATCATTAATAGTTTTGCATGGCTCATCGCTGATAACTTTAGCAATTTTCAGATATTCGTACATTTTTCACCCATTTCTGACGCTACTTGAACAAATGCAGGTCCTATGAAATTTTTTAAGCTTTTCCACCCAGATAGTATGTAAGCATAAATAGGGAAAAGGTCCTCTTCTCTTTCAACCATTACAGCTCACCGCCTAATAATTAT
>JAEOSG010000001.1 GCA_016840485.1 Candidatus Baldrarchaeota archaeon | reverse complement strand
ATCATTCTAACTAGTATTGTTAATGTAAATATGAAAAGGACCAGAATGAAACTTATTTTGTATCCTAGAGAAAGAAAGATTACATATCCGGTGAAAGCGTTTCCAAGCCACCATAATACTGAAGTTAGAAATGTTAGAAACATGACTTTTTTGTGATTTATGAGTAGTTTCATGGCGTTAGAAAACTCATACACTGTTTTTACGATCTTTGGCTCTGCTTCCTCCAGTTTTTTTGCCATTCTTTTACTTATTTTTCCAGCTATTTTTAGGATGCCTCGCATAAATGTATTAATTGCCTCTGGTTTCAACGAAAAATACAGCAAAGCTACTAAACCGACCAGGGAAAGAGAGACCGCAACACCAGCGAGTATTAGTATTCTCATAGACAATTGATACATTAAGTATAGGGGTATGAAGCTTATTGCAGTCATAGCTGTGAAAGATATTATTGCTATTGTTCTATGGGCAACTACGCTGCTAATTGCATCCCCCCATTTAACATCGTGCTTCTTTGCTGTTAAGTAGGCTCTGACAGCTTCCCCTGAGACGGAAGCTGTCGGTACCATGGCATCGAAAAAGTAGGACGTCCATACGAGAGACACTACATCTTTTAATTTTATTTTTATGTTCAGAGCTCTAAGTAGAAATATCCATGAAACAACATACATGTGAAAAGCTGAAACGGAAACTACAATCGCTAAGATGTAAATCGGGACATTTATTCTCAATATTAATTGGAAAGACTCCTTGAAACTCTTAAATAGGTTATAAATTACTAGTATTAAGAGCACACCTACAATTAGAAGCACTATGACTCTTTTATACGGAATTGTGACTTCCACTTTTCCTTTCTCATTCATTTTAACTAACCCGTTATATTGATATGGTTAATAAGCTCTGAAGCGTTAAACAAATGTTAAAAGATAGATGTGATAAAAAGCAGTTCAAATATAAAATTTTAGTAATCTTTGAAAATAAAAGGAGTTACTCCACTAAAGACTATTTATTTTTGCTTTACTTCTAAACTGTTTTTCATATATTTCACGCACCCTTTCAATGGTGTCGGCTTCATCGGGGCTTTTATCCTCTCTTATACGTGTTATTCTCGCGAATCTTAGCGCAAAACCAGACTTATATTTTGGAGATCGCTGAATTTCGTCAAAGGCCACTTCAACAACTATTTCCGGTTTTACGTAAACTGTTCCTCCAACTTCTGTGATTTTTAGTTCTAAAAGGCGTTTGGTTATTTCTTTAAACTCCTCATCAGTTAGTCCTTTAAATGTTTTACCTATAACAAGAAATTCTCCTGTTTTTTCATCTCTTGCTGCCAAATAATAATCTGACAACCATTCATGTCTGCGACCATATCCCCAGTCTGCGGCTACTATAACTAGGTCCAAAGTGTCTAGTATTCCCTTTATTTTAAGCCATTTTTTGCCTCTAATTCCTGGAGTATAATTACTGTCTAATCTTTTGGCTACAAGTCCTTCGTGGCCCTCGCTTTTAGCTTTTTCAAAGAAACTCTGCGCCTCTTCGGGATCGCTAGTAATGATTCTCGGTGTTAATTGGATGTTACCATGGATCTTTTCGAGGTATTCCCATCTTTTTATGTAGGGTTCGTCTATCAACGTTTTCCCGTTGAGATACAGTACGTCAAAGAGGTAAAGTTGAACTGGAATTTCTTTAATCATCTTTTCGATGTCTTTTACTCTGTGAAAGCGTCTCATTAAATGTTGAAATGGCAATGGCTTATTTTCTTCTCCAATAGCGATCACTTCTCCTTCTAAAACAGCTTCGTCAGCTTTGATTTCTTCTAAGACTAGCTTGACAACGTCTGGTAGGCTTTGGGTTACATCTGTTAATCTGCGGCTGAATATTGCAACTTTGCCATTCTTTAAGTGAATTTGAACTCTTGCTCCATCCAATTTGTATTCAAAAGCTGTCTTTCCGCCATGTTCTTTTAACGCTTCCTTAACGTTTTCAGCTGGTTGCGCTAACATCGGTTTAATTGGATGAAACAGTCTCATTTTCACTTCTTTTAAACCTTGTACTCCCTTGGTTAGTGCGATGTATGCAACATCTCCGAGATCTCCTAGGAGCATGTGGGCTCTCTTTGTCTGTTCTAAAGATGCACCGGAAGCTTTTGCTATCGCTTCTTCCATTAAACCTTCTGAGACACCATGTCTCATTTCTCCTAAAATGTCCTTCACTATATATTTGGTTTCTAGGGGCGTTGCTCTGCTTAATAAGCCATATAGGAGGCTTTCCTTTTTCTTTTTACTTCCAGGACCTTTTGCACTCGCAATGGAGAGAAAATATTTATGAACATCGAGAATGATAAGAGGTGATTGTAGGAGAGTTGTTTGTTTAGCTCTTTTTCTTTTTTCCATTAATATTTTAGCCATGTCTCCTGGGTCGCCTGTTTTACTAAATGCTTCAGATATGTCTTTATTGCTTGCACCTGTTAGATCTTTTATTATTTTTATGACTGTTCTCCACGAAATTTCTAATGTTTCTTGGCTCCAAGCAGGAAATATTCTTCCAATTATTAGGCGTACTGCTGGTCCTATTTCATCTGGTTTAAGTTTTTTAAGAAATGATGAGATTAAGTTAGCCATTGTGGTTCTTTTCGTTGTTTTTTCAAGTTTTTCACAGAGTTCAGCAAGTTCTTTGAAGGGAGTGCCCATGACAAAACCTCTTACATGCTTAGTGAGTTTGACTGCAAACTTAAATTATAAGATCGTATTCTAAGTTAAAAGACTTGACATTACATTTGTTGTTAACGTTGGGGGTTTCCTATTGGAAACTGGAAAGCATGTTTATCAACCACTTGTTCGTGCATTCTGTTTTTTAGTTATTTGGGTGCTTGGTATTATCCTTATTTCCCATGTTCTCTTTCATTTATCTTATGTTTTCCTCTACTGGTTTTTTGCAGCAGTTTATACCTTTATTCTATGTTATGTTTTCTGCAGTTTTATTGAACATAGGTCTATATGGAGTTTAGGATTGAAAACGCGTGGAAAAGACGTGCTGGACTTTGTTTTAGGAATTTTCATAGGATTATTTATGATAACTACTGTTTTTCTGATGGAAATCAGTTTAGGGTTAATCCGCATTGAAATAAACAGTAAAATTGAGATAAGCTATTTAGTTCATGGTTTACTGGCATCTTTATCTGTTGCTTTTATGGAAGAATTGATTTTTCGAGGATATCTTTTTCAAAATGCTCTTCTATCGCTAAATGAAAATCAAGCCATTCTTATTTCTTCGATTGTTTTTGGCTTAATGCATATTTTTAATCCTAATGTAAACTTTCTTGCCATAGTTGTGATAAGCATTATAGGGATTCTTCTTGCAATATGTTATCTTAAAACGCAGGGATTGCATTTTCCAATTGGGCTACATTTTGCTTGGAACTTTTTTGAAGGTTACATTTATGGTTTTCCCATTAGTGGCAATAGAGTTGAAGGGGTATTAGTTACAATCATTGAGGGGCCAGCTTGGTTAACAGGAGGCCAATTTGGACCAGAAGGCAGTTTAATAGGATTGGTTGTTTCTCTTATAGTTACTTTGATCGCATTTTCCCTACATGATTCAAATAAAAGGAAAATAACGGAAAGAATTCAATTATGATCTTATTTTTGGATTCTGGCTTGATCCCACGCTTCAGTTATTTTTGCTAGAAATTCAGATGGCACAGTGAATAAGTCTTCTGGATTCTTAAAATGAAGATAGAATCTGTATACTCTCTCTGACCTGTTTAGACGAATTATTGCGTAATGCGGCCTCTTTGATACTTTCTCGCTGAATTCTTCTATAACCTTGTCGAGAATTCTTTCTAATTCCTCTTTTGTTAGAGAATGATCAAAGGATATATCTAAAGTGTAGCAGTATTCACCTTCTTTGGGAGAAAACCTCGTGATATTTGCACCTAAAACTTCTTGATTTGAGATTAAAACTATTTTATAGTCAGCTGTTAATATTTTAGTGTAATTTATGGTTATTTCTTTCACTATGCCCTCCGTACCCTTAATAATAACATAGTCGTTTACGTGGAAAGGTCTGCTGGCTAGAATGTATAGTCCTGCAATAAAATTACCTATGGTTCTCGTTGAAGCGAAGCCTATAGCTGCTCCTCCCAGCGCGCTAAATGCAACGAACCAATCGGAAGGCAACCCTCCGATTTCCATTAAAGCTACTATACCGCCCATGAGTACAAAAAACCTGGAGATAACAACAAGTCCGTTTGTGATATCAGGACCGAGTTCTAGACGTTGTCCCAATCTTCGCATATATCTTGTAACAATTCTTTCAATAATCACCGTGATAACTATTATTATTGTGACCCTAATTCCTAGTGCCACATATCCCGTGGCTGTAGCTACATAATTCCATAAATTTCTAAGAAGATCTAAAAATTCTTGCATTTTCATCCCCTCTTTAAACTAGGAAAGGGATATATAAATATGTTATTTTGGTGAAATTTTGAGCCAGCCCTTGTTTGCTATTGTTTTTCCTAGATCTATTACTATTAGGCTAATGACGCTAAGTATTGCAGCTATTAGTAAATCTGTGATTTTTAGTGGGGTTGTTTTAAAAAGTGGTTGTAGTGCTGGGACATAGATTATTAGTAGTGTTATGAGTATTGATGAGAATATACCGTAGAGTAGGTATTTGTTTGCTGTGAACCCTAGTTCAAAGCTTGTTTTTCTCTCTGACCTGCATGGAAATGCCCTGAACATTTCAAATAAAGTCATCCAGAAAAAGACCATGGTTTGAGCATATAGTAGGTTAGATGTTCTAAAATAAGTCCAAGCGAACAGAGGGATACCTACGATTGCCATTAGTGATCCACCGAGACCGATTATTCCCTTTATTCTCGGCGTAAATACACTTTCTCTTGGGTCTCGTGGAGGTCTTTTCATTATATCTGGGTCTGGCGGGTCTATGCTTAAGGCAATAGCTGGTAGTCCATCGGTTGTCAGATTAATTAGCAAAATATGTATTGCAAGTAAAGGTAGTGGCAATCCTATCAGGCTTGCTACAAACATAAGCAAGATTTCTCCTACGTTACATGAGAGGAGATACATTAGGTACTTCTTAATATTGTCGTAGATACCTCTACCTTCTTCAACTGCGGCTACTATTGTTGCAAAGTTGTCGTCTGCAAGTATCATTTCTGATGCTTCTTTTGTTACATCTGTGCCTTTGATACCCATAGCAATGCCTACATCAGCTCTTTTAACTGCGGGAGCATCGTTTACACCGTCACCGGTCATAGCAACTACATAGCCTCTCTTTTTCAATGCATTGACTATACGTACCTTATGTTCTGGCGAAACTCTAGCATAAACAGAAACATTATCAACGATTTTTTCTAGTTCTTCATCACTCATCTTGTCGAGTTCAGCACCAGTTAAAACACGCTTGTCCTCTGATCTTTCTTCTAGTAAACCTATTTCTTTTGCTACGGCAACTGCCGTAAGTTTGTGGTCCCCGGTGATCATAACAACTTTTATACCGGCCTCTTTGCATAATTTCATAGCTGGTATAACTTCCTCCCGCGGAGGATCAATCATACCTTGCAGACCAACGAAGATGAGATCTTTTTCAATGGTTTCAGTGGTATATTCCTCAACTTTATCCAGTTTTTTATATGCCATGGCAAGTACTCGGAGAGCTCTACTTGCCATTTCCTGGACTATTTTCAAAAGCTGTTTCCGTTTTTCGTCGGTAAGTTCCTTTATTTCTCCATTTAAGTAAATATGTGAACATAGTTGAAGTATTACTTCTGGAGCTCCTTTAACATATGCAACTTTCTCTCCTTCAGGTGTGATGTGGATTGTGGTCATGCGTTTCCGGATGGAGTCAAAAGGTAGTTCTCCAATGCGTGGATAGGTTTTATTTAACTCTTTGATGTTAATTCCAGCTTTAGCAGCGGAGACTAGTAGTGCTACTTCTGTAGGATCACCTACTAAGGTTGCTTTTTCACTTCCAGTTTCTATTTGGGCATTATTGCAAAGCGCTCCAATTCGTAAAACCATTGATAAATCATCTATATTTTGAGGATTTATCTTGATGTTTTCTTTGTAAAATTCTCCTTTAGTATCGAAACCAGATCCTGTAACTTTGATTATATCGTCGTTAACATAGATTTCTCGCACTGTCATTTCGTTTTTTGTAATGGTTCCTGTTTTATCGGAACAGATGACATTGACACATCCAAGGGTTTCCACCGCGTAAAGTTTTCTTACGATGGCGTTACGTTTAACCATGCGTTGAACACCAACAGCAAGAGAAATTGTAACAACCGCTGGAAGAGCTTCTGGGACAGCTGCAACAGCTAAACTAACACCCCAAATAAACATCTCTAATAAAGAATAGCCTCTAAATATTCCTAGAACTGCCACAGCAAAACATACAGCCAAGGATAATATCCCAAGCCATTTTCCAACATGCTCTAGTCTTTCTTGTAGTGGGGTTTTTTCTTCCTCCACGTATTGTAGCATGCTGGCTATTTTTCCGAATTCGGTGTTCATTCCTGTTGCTGTAACAACTGCTTTTCCTCTTCCATATGTAGCATGTGTTCCCATGAAGACCATGTTTTTTCTGTCTGCTACTGGTATTTTTGCTTCTGGTAGTGTTTCTGTGTTTTTTGATACTGGGATGGACTCTCCTGTTAGAACAGCTTCATCAACTTGTAGATCTACAGCTTCTATGATGCGTGCATCAGCTGGTATGCGGTCACCAGCCTCTATTAGAATAATATCCCCAGGTACGACTTCTCTCGCTGGAATTTCAATAATTTTACCATCTCGTAACACCCTTGCCGTTGGTGCAGCGAGTTTTTTTAATGCTTCCAAAGCTTTTTCAGCTCGATATTCTTGCGTAAATCCTAGAATGACGCATGCAAACACTATTGCTATTATAACTGTTGCATCTAAAATTTCTCCGATTAACATGGATATTATGGTCGCTATTATAAGAATAACAACCAGCACGTCTTTAAACTGTCCTAAAAGTATTTTTAATGGAGAGATTTTCTTGGCAGCTATAAGTTCGTTAGGACCGTATTGTTCTAACCGTTTTTTTGCTTCTTTCTCACTTAGACCGTTGGGGGTTGTTTTTAAAATTTTGAAAATTTCTTCGATGCTCATTGCATGGGGATTATCAATAATTGCCATAGACTTACCACCATTTTGAGATTAAGTTTAACGTTAAATGTTGGGCCTTCTATCGTTGATTGATATGCTATCAAATCAGTCTAATACGTTTTTGACCGCATCGAATATTTTGCCTTGTTGGTTTCTCTATCTTATTATTGTTCAAATATAAAGTTGTCTTGGTTTAATACCAAATTTTAATTTAAATTTTAGTACTGTAAAATCGAACGGTACGTATCTTTGTGTTGAAAATAAATTATCAAATGGAAGATTCTGTCAATCTGCATCGTTAATCTTACTTGCAATTTCCTTTATTTTTGTTAAAATTTTTTGGGGTTCTTTTTGCCATTCAGTTTCGTCAAATCCAAGGATCCGACATATCTCGTTTAAGAGACTCGTTGGATTAACACTAGTCTCAGGAGTTATTTCCGCAACTTCCGTTTGCTCTGACGTCGATACTATGGCTGGAACTTTTTCTTCTTCCTTTAACTCTATTACACCTAGTTCATGTAATAATAACTTTGCCATTCCTTGAAAGGCTTTATCTACGTTCTCGCCGGTTTTTGCAGATGTTTCAATGAATAAAACATCCAGACCATACTTTTCAATAATTTCTTTTCTAAGATTTATTCCTTCCCCCGTTGTTATCGCATCTTGCACGTTATCTCTTAAATCTATTTTGTTCCCCACCAGAACTATGGGAACCTTCTGTTTAACATGTTTTAACATTTCCTCAATCCAACCAAATACGTTGTTGTAGCTTTTTCGGTCAGTAACGTCATAAACAACGAGTGCGCCAGCTGTACCGGCATAAAAAGTTTTTCTAACTTCTTTAAAGTGAGGTTGCCCACCAAGATCCCAAATCTGGAATTTAACCTCATATCCGTAGGGGGTGTTAAGGGTTTTTACAGCAAAGTCCGCGCCGACAGTTAATATATACGAGGTTACAAAGCCTTCCCCCATCCATCTTCTACGTAATGTTGTTTTACCTACGCCCCCGTCACCGATAAGCACTATTTTAAATAGGAAACTTCTATTTGTCAATTCTGGTGTCTCCTTTTATCTTAATATGCAACAGGACAATACAAAGAAGTTAAATCTCTACACACTTGTTCTTTCGATGAAATTTATTGTAGTATTGATTGTTACTACAAGATTGTGAAAACCTTTATAAAAATCTTTCCATGGCGAGGAACATTAAGCTTAAACTTAACGGAAGTTCCCTTAGTTGTTTTATTGTTCTATAAAGTCTTTTTGAAAAGCAATGAGAGGGATATCATATGGTTTTTCTAATTTTTATAGCAACACCTTTTTTAAAGAATGAGAACTCTGTTCCGGCAAGTATAGATTTTCCGATTGCTAAAAGTTCATCTTCTCTGTTCACGACAATAACTTCTTCTCCAGGCCTTATTTCAGGATCGTTGTCGACTACAAATTTTGAGAATACGCTGCGTCCTCTCTTAACGAATGGTTCAGCATCTGCATTAACTGCTACTCTCAGTTTAGGTGGTTTAAAGCTCTCTAGCAATATTTTAGCTGCTTTAATGGTTAAGGTAAAAAACCCGGATGTAGGTACGAGTGATAACAGGAGTTCGCCATCCTTGTAAATATATCTTATTTTCCCAGTTTCTCTCGATCTTTTCCACGTGATTTTATCTTTTTCGAATAGAGCTTTACCAGCGCCTTTTCCAAATTGATAGTCAGCAACGCATCGTAATTTTTCTAAAATTTCATTTCTATCGATCAGAGTTTCAGTAAGATTTGTTGGTAGTTCGTTAATATTATTTAGAATGACAATTTTGAATTTCTTTGAATATTCCTTGACGACTTCGTCAAAATCGTTCATACCCTTAAGATAGAAAACTTTACTATAACTATTCCTTGTAAGGTATTCTTCTAACTGTTTTCCGATATAGAAAATCGCATCTTTATCAAAAATCTTGGGAACCACACTTTGTTGAATCGGGTAAACTTCTTCTAATTCGAATGGAACCACGCCAAATATTGTTAGAAAAGCTATATGAACATTTTTCAACCCTCTTTTTCTAATTTGATTGAGTATATCCCCGTAGTATTTCGTATATGGTTTGACACCTTTATCAGGTAGTAACAGCAGGATTGAAGCTAATTGTGGAGGGCTATATCTTTCTATCAGTCTTTTGGCATATCTGTATGGTTCAGGTCTGTTTAGGGATTCAGATCCTGTGTAGAAGAAAGCTGATTTTTTAACGATTGGGTCATATTGCTCGAAGATATCTACATACTTCTTTAAGACTCTGTAAGCTTCTAGAAGATTAGGGTGGCTTCTGACCCTCATTTCGACGAGTTCCCAAAGACTGCCTTCTCTAATAGCTTGTTTAACTCTCCTTATTTCTTCAAAACTAACATATAGGTTGTGTTCGGCGATTTTTCTTATTCTCTCCTCTTTTGGCATCTCTCTCAGATCAGACACGTCATATTTGGAGCATATAGGGCAACTGCATGGTAAATATTCCAAGTTATTTAAGTGAATTGTGCCTGTGGGGAACATTAAACGATTGTCTAAAGCATATTTTGAATATGAGGCTGAGTCGAACATATCGCAACCTAAAAGGACTGCTAAAGCAAATATCATAGGGTGTCCACAACCAAAGAGATGAATAGGCTTACATGGGGGCAAATGTTGTTTAACGGTCATAATAATTTCAACTAGTTCTCTGAATCGGTAGTTTTCCATGAATGGAACTACTCCGCCAATTGGGTAGATGTCAGCATCTAGTTTTGCCATTTCCTTTGCGCAATACTTCCTTAAATCTAAGTATTTTCCTCCTTGCACTGTGACCGCTAGGAGCATATCTCCCTTTTCTTTTATCGAGAGTTTTGCTCTTCTTAAAGTTTCTTCAATGTCGGCTTTAACTTGCTCTTTTGGGACATCTGGTTCTCTAAAAACGTCTAAAATTACACCTATGTCGCTTCCAATATCTCTTTGAAATCTAACAATTTCAATAGGGTCGACTTGGACATCTCCATACATATAAAGTTGGAAAGATCCGCTATCGGTCATTAAAGGTCCGTTGAATTCAAGTAATTTGTGTACACCTTTACTTAGGGCGATCTCACGTAGTTGAGGATCTTTATGGATTATATAGCTATTTGTTATGAACATTTTGGCTTTAAAATTCTCTATTAACTTTTTAACTGGAATTGTTTGGATTTTAGGATTTATAACAGGCATTAGCACAGGAGTTTCCACTTTGCCGTGTTTAGTTTCTAAAATACCTATTCTACCGAGGCCGTCTCTATCTTTAAGTTCGAATGACAACTTAAATCCCTCTGCAAATTAACGTTAAGGGAAAATTTGTTAATCTGGAATTTAACATTTAAATTTTACTCCTATTTTAATTTAATTCGTTAAATTTAATGATTGTGTTAGAGATCAAGAAAATATTTCCACTGTTCATTAATGTTGTCTTATTGCTGCATTAACCGAATAACTTAAATAATTGTCTGTAGAATGATACTGAAACCTTATTAACCCAGGTTTCGAATATAGTATATAACAGATTATGTGTCCGTTTGCTTATAGGAGGAAAAAGGTCTGATATCTGAGAAAGATAAGAAAATCTTGGAGAAAAGATTACAAGAAATGACCGATAACATCAAAGTGATTATGTACACTGGAGAAAATTGTGAATTATGCGGACCGACCGAAGAATTGCTAAAAACCTTAGCAGAATTATCTAAAGGAAAAATAAACCTAGAAATTAAACAAATGGAAAACAAAGAGGAAATAAAGGAGAAATTAGGCGTCGAAAAACCGCCAATTATTTTGCTGGGTGAAAAGGGAGAAATAAGGTATACGGGAGTTCCACTTGGACACGAAGGATGGGCATTACTTGAAACCATAGTAACTCTCTCAACAAAGAAGGTTCAAATTCCAGAGGAATATGTGGAGAAACTTAAGAATTTAAAGAAAACTGTTAGAATTGAAACCATAATTACTCCAACCTGTCCTTATTGTCCATATGCCGTTTTAATTGCTAATAAAATAGCTATAGCCAGCGAAGGTAAAGTTATATCAGATATTGTCGAAGCTCACGAGTTCCCAGAAATAGCTGAGAAGTTTAATGTAATGGCTGTTCCCACAGTTGTGTTGTCGACGAAGCCTTATCAAGGTGAAATTTTTAGTGTAGGTGTTCCTAAAGAAAAGGCATTATTAGAAAAAATAATAGAAATTGGGACATTAAACATGTAAAAACTGCTAGAAGGCAGCTGTTCCATTTATTTTATATATTATTTTTCTTTTGTCCTTTGCGTTTTTGGCTTTTGTAATTAGTCTCTTGTCAAGTAAAATTCTAAGAGCATACCCAACTGTTCTGGGCGGTAAAAGACTTTCTTCCTCAATTTCTGTTCTACTCATGGGGCCAATCAGTTCTAAAAGTCGATATATGTATTTTACTGATGGTGGAGCATTATACAGTTTCTTTGCAAACACTATTCCTCCACATATCACCTGCCTCCGACCGCAGAACGTATCTACATAATTTGATACTTGATGCAATTTAAATTTAATCAATAAGCCGACTGCGTATTTTACATTTAACATGTAGGTCATGTCAGATAGCTAATAAGCAGAGAGATTTAATAGCAGAGATTTGACAAATATGGAATGTAGCATATGGTGGTGTTAATGATAGGAAACAATAAGAATTTTGCAGTAGAGCTGACTGAAAAAGAGCTTGAAAGGTATGACAGACAACTTATGATCAAAGGGTGGGGTGTTGAAGGGCAAAAGAAGTTAAAGAGGTCGCGTGTTGTTGTGGTTGGCGCTGGTGGTTTGGGTTCTCCAACAGCTATATATCTTGCTGTTGCTGGTGTGGGGGAACTTATTCTCGTGGATAATGATATTGTTGAGTTAAATAATTTGAATAGACAGATTCTTCACTGGGATCAGGACATAGGACTGCCTAAAGTGAAGTCTGCGAAAGAAAAGTTGGAAAAATTGAATCCAAATGTAAAGGTAAAGATAGTACAAGAGGAACTTACAAAAGATAACGTTATCAATATTATTAAGGGAGCACATGTTGTCGTTGATGCTCTAGATAATTTTAAAACAAGGTATATTTTAAATGAAGCTTGTGTAAAACTTGATATTCCTCTTGTTCATGCGGGAGTTTACGGTTTTACGGGACAATTAACAACCATCGTACCGAAGAAAGGCCCTTGTCTTAAATGTATTTTTCCTAAACCTCCAATGGAAAAAGAGAAATTCCCTGTTGTAGGGGTTACTCCTGGCATAATTGGTTCAATGGAAGCTTTAGAGGCTATAAAATTGATTACTGGAATTGGAGTACCGCTAGTTGGTAGGTTGCTTTTATTTGACGGGGAGGATTTTACAGTAGAGGTTGTTAAGATTGAACGCGATGAGAACTGTCCTGTTTGCGGCGAAGAATGAAAGTATTTTATTTAGTTAAAAATATAAATGAATAACGGTGTTATAAAAATGTTAAAGTTTTGAACATGGTGAAGTTCATGAAACCGCCTTGCGAGGTTGTTGTCCGTATTATTTTACCTAGGATCAGATCTATGATAGTAAATCAATTGTTTAACAAATATGGATTAACACAGCAGGAAATTGCGAAGAGGCTTGGACTTACACAGCCAGCAGTAAGTTACTATTTGTCGGAGAAACGAGGACTGAAGGGAGAAAAATTATTAAAAAACCGAGAAGTAAGGGAAGCCGTGGATAAAATAGCAAAGGGAATTGCAGAAAATACTATGGATAAACTTGGTGCCTTAGTGGAAATATGTCGTCTCTGTAAGACTCTTCGCGCTTCAAAGAAATTTATTTGTGAAATACGTAAACAAACCGGCGGGTTTCCTGAAATTTGCGACATATGTGATGAAATAACTAAATAAAACGTAAGTTTAAGAAAAACTGTGGGCCATTGTGTCCTTCTACTTAAGTTATTTTTCAGTAAACCTAGTCAAAAGAAATATTTAGAAAGTTAACAATTACAGTTAGGTGAAACACTTGTTCAAGTTTAACTTGCGGTATTTCTTGGTGTTAATGACTACTTTACTAACACAGGAGGATATAGATTGAGAAAAGGAGAAATTCATAACAAAGGCGAAATTTCACTACAAAGAATTATTGATGAAATCAAGAAAAATCCAAGAATAAATGAAGTTGGTGCAATTGCGTGTTTTATAGGTATTGTTCGCGGAAAAGGGAAAAACGGTTCAAGAGTTAAAAAATTGGAGTTTGAAGCATATGAAGAGGAAGCTAATAAGGTTTTAAGCAAAATTTGCGAAGAAGTCATAGAGAAGAACGGTGTGATAGATGTTCATATTCATCATAACGTTGGAACTTTAAATGTTGGAGAAGATATCGTATATGTGGTTGTTGCCGGAGAACACAGAGAAGAAACTTTCCAAGCATTAAGAGAAGCCGTAGAGAGATTTAAGAGAGAAGCCCCCATATGGAAAAAGGAACACACGGAAAAAGGTTCGTACTGGGTGATAAATAAGTAAGAAACTAACTATGTGATTTCCCTATCAGCTTTGCGAATGCTTTTACCTTACCCTTTAAGATTTTACGGTGTTTTGAGTTGAGAAAAGAGTTAAGGAAGGTAAAAGATCTTATTAAAGAGATTGGAATAAATGGCGAAATAATTTACCACGAATTAAGTGGTAGAAAAACTGAAGATGCTGAAAAAGCCCTTAAAGTCCCTAGGAAATACATTTTGAAGAGTCTTTTATTTAAATCGAAAGATAAATATGTTGCAGCAATAGTTACCGGGAATAAGCGAGTTAATGTAAGGAGACTTGAGAAAATTAGTGGGTTGAAAAAGCTTAGATTAGCTACTCCAGATGAAATCAAGGCTTTTACTGGTTTCAAAATAGGTGGGGTGCCCCCCTTTGTTTTCTATAAATTATGCCCCACTTTTGTTGATAAAGAAGTTATGGAAAGAGATTATGTAATTGGCGCTGCTGGATCGGAGTACTGTGGAATTAAGTTTTCACCTGAGATTTTTAGAAAAATCGGATTTATAGTAAGGGAAATTGGAGAAGAATTATAAATGTAGCTCTTAAGATAATTTATTAAACTGCTGAGTTATCTCTTTAGCTTCCAAATGGTTTTTTCTTTCGTATCTTCTAGTAATATTCCCAGTTCTCTGAGTTTTTCTCTGATTTTATCGGCAGTTTCCCAATCCTTTCTTTTACGTGCTTCGCTTCTAATATCTACAATTAGAGCTATCAGCTTTTCGATTAAATCATATTCTTCTTTCTTCTCCGGTTTTGTTTTGAATTTGCTGAAGAGCCCGAAGATTTCACCTACATTCATGAAGAAGTTGAATGCTCTGGAGAGTAGTGCTCCATTTGGTTTATCCGTGTTTCTGAGGTAGTTGTTTACGTGACTAGAGAGTTCAAATAATGCAGATATAGCAGCAGGGGTGTTAAAGTCGTTATTCATAGCTTCGAAGAATTTTCTTTCATCGCTGATCAAGTTACGGTAGAAATCTAAATCTAAGCCTTCTAAGTTATAGACGTAATTTATATCGCTTTCCCTAAGCGCGACTTCGATATTTTCAATAGTGTTATAGAGTCTTTCTAAGCTGTTATTTGCTTGTTTGATTCTTTCCCATGTAAAATCGATTGGACTTCTATAATGAGTGGACAAAACAAAGAATCTTATAGCTTCTGCGTTGAATTTTTCAAGTAGTTCTTTAATTGTAACGAAGTTTCCGAGGGATTTGCCCATGCGTTCTCCTCTAACCATAACTAGTCCTGTATGCATCCAATATTTTGCGAATGGTTTCTTGCCAGTATATGCTTCAGATTGAGCAATTTCATTTTCGTGGTGTGGAAATATGAGGTCTTGCCCACCGCCATGTATATCTAATTGCTCTCCTAGATATTTCATGGACATTACAGAGCATTCTATGTGCCACCCTGGGCGCCCGGGACCCCAAGGGCTGTCCCATGAAGGTTCTCCTTCCTTCGATTTTTTCCACAGAGCAAAATCGGCGGGATGTTTCTTTTTTTCGCTAACTTCAACTCTAGCCCCAGCTTTCAGATCTTCGAGAGATTGATGTGAAAGTTTACCGTAGTCGGGAAATTTTAGGACGTCAAAGTAGACGTCTCCGTCTGCAATGTATGCATAACCTTTGTCTATTAATCCTTGAACAACTTCGATAATGTCTTCAATATGTTCTGTGACTTTGGGGTTGATATCGGCTTTCTTAATCTGTAAAGCCTCTATGTCTTTGAAGTATTCTTTTGTGTATTCTTCAGCTAGCTCAAAAGGTGAAACACCTTTTTCTTGAGCTCTTTTAATAATTTTATCCTCGACGTCTGTAATATTTACAACATATATGACGGAGTAGCCGAGAAACTCTAAATACCTTCTAACAACATCAAAAGCGATATAGGTGCGGGCATGACCTAGATGACTTAAATCATATACGGTGGGTCCACATACGTACATTTTCACAATTGGGGGATCCAATGGCTCAAACACTTCCTCACTTTTCGATAAAGTATTGTAGATTCTTAGCGTCAACCTAGATCACCTTTCAAAAGCACTCAATTAATAAAGCAATTTAATGATTTCGGCAAAAGTTACCGCTTTAACTACATATCCTTATGGGCACTGTATGATTTTTCTGGCCCATAAACAGTCTGCACAGCTGGGGGAGTTTCCCCAGCAGTCCATCAGGTTTTCTTCAACAAACCAGCAAAATTCTTGGAATTCGCAATCAGTACAGGAGGGAAAACTAAAGTTTTTAACGGTGAATCTAAATCTAACATATTTTGGATTAAACCACACATTTTTTAAACTTTGATCGTTGAGATTTCCGAATGAAACCTTATGTATCATTTTCTTGCGGCCATTAATTATACATGGATATGTATGCATGAAATTGTAGCATGGGCAAACATCTCCATTCCATGTAACTACGCAGCTACCTTTTTCAATGAAGTTACATGATCTTTGTGTTTTGAGCTCAAAATATGGTGTAAGTAATCTGACTTTTGATGCAATAGCCCTTTTAGAGGCTTCCAATATAATATCAGAAGCTATATTATGTCCATTAAAGTATAGAGTTTGTTGTGCCAGTTCATAAGTGTATGGTAGAAGATTTGAAACTAGAATCGTAGTGGCTCCGCTTTTTCCAGCTAAATCTACTAAAACTGGCAAATCTTCAATGTTATCTCTCATAGCAACAATTTCTACCCATATTTCTGGTTTCTTAGATTTCTGCGATTTCTCATAAAGATGTCTTATGTTACCAATAATTTTTGACATCTCTGTTCCACGTATTTTTTTGAATTTTTCTTCGAAAGGACTATCGATGGAAACGACGACTCTGTCAATTCCATATTTAATAAGAGTTTTTGCCATGTCTTCATCGAGAAGTGTACCATTGGTTGTAATGCCAAGTTTAATTTTATTTTGTTTAACTTCTTCTACAGCTTCTTCGAAATGGTCGTAAATTAGGGGTTCACCGTAGCCGGCAAACCATACCCACTCCACACCTAGCTCTTTTGCTTCACGTATAATCTTCTTCAAAAGTTTGAAATCCATGTTGCCAATTTCATCCTTCCAGACTCGGCGCACACACATTATACAGTTTAAATTACACTTACTGGTTATTTCCAAATATATAGAGTTAAGTTTCATTTTTTCAATCGGACAAACTAAAAGACATTCTCTAAACGCCTCAACCATAACCGGTGAACTTTCTGGTACATTTAGTTGAGAAAGAAGTTCACGGGGTATCTTAAGTGTTCCATCCCCACTTACACGAGAGACGTGACCGTTACTAAAAACAGTGCTGCGATGATTATTACCGTTACTCATGTAAATCACCATTAAGTCGATGTTAATTCTCAGATAGGATACAGGTATTTGAATGTTTTGTTTGTGATGTAAAGGAATTTTGCTCCATAGGAAATATTTTAGATTAAAAATGGGATCATTTAATACCCAATTTGAGAGAAACAAACGATATGAATAATCTAACATAACGTTTTTCCCAGAAACCTATATAAAACAATTTAACCATGATTATTTTGGAAAAACATAAAATACTTGACGAAAGGGGAGAGAAATGCCAGGTGGATATATGGGCAAGTTCTTAAGAGTTAATTTGACAGACGGAACAATAAAGGAGGAAAAAATAAGCGACGAAGTTCTTAAAATGTTCATAGGCGGAAGAGGACTAGGTGTAAAAATACTATATGATGAATTAAAACCCGGTGTCGACCCACTATCCCCCGAAAATAAAATAGTGATACTCACGGGTCCATTAACCGGAACCGCTGCACCATCAAGTGGGAGATGGTGTTCCGTTACAAAATCTCCGCTTACTGGAACAATACATGATAGCCATAGCGGTGGCTATTTTGGGCCCGAACTTAAATTTGCAGGATTTGACGGGGTTATAATTGAAGGAGCATCGGAAAAACCAGTCTATCTCTGGATACATGACGGTGAAGCCGAGTTAAGGGATGCTTCTCACCTCTGGGGCAAGGATACACATGATACTACAGACATGATTTGCAAGGAACTCGGAGATGAGAAAATTAAGGTGGCCTGTATAGGCCCAGCCGGCGAAAACTTAGTGAAGATAGCATGTATTATTAATGATAAGCATAGAGCTGCTGGTAGAGGCGGACATGGCGCGGTACTTGGAAGTAAGAAGCTTAAAGCAATAGCCGTACGTGGAACACAAAGAGTACCCATAACTAGTGAGGAAGCCTTTAGAGAGGCTGTCAGAAGAGCCCTCGACAAAATAAAGGAAAGCGCCGTAACCAGTCAGTCACTACCAGCGTACGGTACCGCTGTACTTGTAAATATAATTAATGAGCAGGGACTATTTCCGACAAGAAACTTCCAAACAGGCGTATTTCCAACTGCCAGTAGAATTAGTGGGGAAACGATGGCTGAAACCATACTTGTGAAAAAGAAACCTTGCTGGGGCTGCCCGATCGCATGTGGAAGAGTAACAAAAGTTCCACCATGGAGCCCATATAGTGGAGAAGGTGAAGGACCAGAATATGAGACAATATGGGCTTTTGGAGCGCAGTGTGGAGTAGATAATTTAGAAGCTATTGCTAAGGCTAATTATCTTTGCAACGAACTTGGACTTGACACAATATCGATGGGCCATGTAATTGGAACTGCTATGGAACTCTATGAGAAGGGTTACATAAAACCTGAGCAAACAAGAGGTGTCGATCTGAAGTTTGGAAATGTTGAAGCGATTGTGGAACTAACTTGGAGAACTGCTTATAGATCAGGGTTGGGTAACGACTTAGCGGAAGGATCTAGACGTCTTGCAGAAAAATATGGGGCACCAGAGTTGTCAATGGATGTTAAGGGGCAAGAACTTCCAGCTTATGACCCGAGAGGCGCTCAGGGACATGGATTAGGATATGCAACATCAAATAGAGGCGGATGCCATTTAAGGGCATATATGATTGCTGCTGAAATTCTTGGAATACCTGAAAAGCTCGATCCATTAACAACAGAAGGTAAGGCTAAGTGGGTTATAACGTTCCAAGACCTCTTTGCAACATGTGACAGCCTTGTTCTCTGCAAATTCGTGACCTTTGCATTCGGTGCGGAAGAATTTGCTGATATGCTTTCCGCGGCTACTGGCTGGAATTTAACTGCTGACGACGTTATGAAAATTGGCGAGAGAATCTATAACCTAGAAAGAGCTTTCAATATTCGTGAAGGCTTCAAGGGTAGAGACGAAGATACGTTACCAAAGAGATTATTAGAGGAGCCTATGCCTGAGGGGCCAGTGAAAGGATATGTTGTAAAACTCAATGAAATGTTAGACGAATATTACAACCTCAGAGGTTGGAAGGACGGCGTTCCAACCAAAGATAAGCTTAAAGAGCTAGGTTTAGATAAAGCAGCTGACGAAATAGGTGTTTAATCAACCTTTTATTTATTTTTTATGGGAAAACTATTTTTATGGCGCCCTCTGGACAAGTTGCTTTACATAGTAGGCAATTTATACATTCTCTGTTTCTGATTTTTTGCCAAGGCTCTTCGAGAATTCTTATAGCCATTGGACAAGCTTTTTCACAGAGCCTACATTTTTCTCCAAGACATCTGGCTGGTTTTCTTCCAATGCCAAGCAAACTATACTTGCTGAAGATTGCTTGAAAAGCACCAATGGGGCAAAACCATCTACACCACGCCCTCGGTATGTAAATGGATATAATTATCGCGAATACCAGAATACTTATTCTCAGCCAGAATAGTCGATTTAATGTAAATAATTCCCATATGTGATCACCAAGTTCTATGAATTTTCTTTCAACAATCATTACTGGTATTAGTCCAAATAGTGTGCTGGATGGGCTTAGAGTTGTATATGGTGCTTTACCAAAGTCGCCCAGTGCTTTTGATAAATCTTTTATATCATAAATCTCTGCTAATGCGAAAAGAGAAACTATAACAATGGTGAAGAGTAACACATAATATTTTATTTCTGCTAGGGCTCTGTTTACTGGTTGAGAAACTTTTACCTTCTTTGCTGGGAGTGCTCTGAGTAAGTCTTGTACGAATCCGAAAGGGCATAACCATCCACATGCAGCTCGACCAAAAATTATGGAGATTAGTATGGTTAAACCTATTGTTAAGGCTGGGAACCAGAGAGTTGCAATCATAAGCTGCATAACGGTGAAGGCATTTGCAACATTTGCATATTGTGAATCAAAATCTATTGGCAGTGGGAAATTTCTTAAATCGATTTGTTTAAGAATGGAGAGGTAACCTCCAATATGAGGAATCAGTTCAAATAGATATATGTTGAATAATACGAAGAAGAAAATCTGAACGATATATCTGCTGGCTTTGATTGCAATCTCTCCCTTTCTCACAGTCGTTCCTCCTAAAACTATTGCAGTAAAGAAGGATTATTACAGCGTTCAATAACATTTGCTTAACTGAGACTTTTAGAATTACCGTGAATTAATATTTAAAATTTCTGATTTATTTGAAATAAATGAAACTGTTAAGTCCATATTTTGTAATGGCTAAACGTCATTTAGATTAAAGTAAAACTTAATGATTAGTCTTTTAATAATAACTAACTCTCGCAGGGATTAATCTACAGAATCATGGTAGAATAATTCGTGAAAAACAGCAACTTGACAACTAAATCTTTAAACGAGTACCAACTTAATGTATTCTTGTTCAATTAGTTTTGGGATGGAAGTCGCCATGGACTTAAGAATATGGAAACACCCGATATTAGAATTTAAACGTGATAAACGGGTGCATATTTATCTCGAAGATAAAAAAATCGATGCATATGAAGGGGAAACTATAGCAGCAGCGCTTTATGCTTCCGGAATAAAAATATACTCTAAGAGTGTTAAATATCATAGGTCTAGGGGGTTTTTCTGCGGTATAGGTAAGTGTTCTTCTTGTCTTATGCGTGTTAATGGAATACCGCATGTTAGAACTTGTGTAACCCTTGTTAAAGACGGGATGAAAATTGAGTATGAAAAGGGACGTGGAGAACCACCTATTACAACTGAGATAGAAGTTGAAGAAGAAAAATTGAACACCGATCTTGTAGTTGTTGGAGGAGGGCCTGCAGGTTTATCGGCTGCAATTGCAGCTGCTAATTTGGGCGTGGACGTATATCTTGTCGACGAAAATCCTAGAGCTGGAGGACAGTTGATAAAACAAACACATAAGTTTTTCGGCTCCAGGGATAATTATGCTGGTGTTAGAGGAGTTGAGATCGCTAAAATTCTTCTTAGGGAGCTTAAAAAGTCTAATGTGAAGTGGGTGCTTAATGCTAGCGTTATAGGATACTATGAGAATAAAAGACCCGTATTAGCTGTTGTTCAGGAGAATCGAAAACTCATTGAAGTAACTACTCGTAACGTAATTGTTGCAACTGGTGCTCAAGAAAACATGCTGCCTTTCCCTAATAACGATTTGCCAGGGGTTTATGGCGCTGGAGGAGTCCAAACACTTATGAACGTCTATGGTGTGAAGCCTGGTAATGATGCTTTAATTGTTGGTGCTGGTAATGTTGGTTTAATAGTTGGTTACCAACTTGTTCAAGCTGGTGTAAATGTTAAGATGGTTGTTGAAGCAATGCCTAAAATTGGAGGCTACTTAGTTCATGCATCTAAACTTAGAAGGCTGGGAGTCCCCATATTAACAAGACACACTATTAGTGCTGCTAAAGGTAAAGATTACGTTGAAGGAGCAGTAATTGTGAAGTTAGATGAAAATTGGCAACCCATAGAGGGGACGGAACAGGAAATTGATGTAGATTTAATATGTTTGGCCGTAGGGTTAACACCTTCTTCGGAACTTCTGTTCCAGGCCGGATGTGAAAAGGCATATATACCTGAGCTTGGTGGCCCGGTAGCGATACATAGTGAAGACTTGGAAACAACTATCGATGGTGTGTATCTTGCCGGTGATGTTTCAGGTATAGAAGAAGCAAGTACGGCAATGATGGAGGGAAGAATAGCGGGAGCAAATGTAGCAATAGAGTTTGGAAAAGAAAGAAGTAGAGCTGAAAAACTTAGAGAGGAATCCTTTAAACATCTGAACGCTTTGAGAAAAAACCCGTTTAGTGAAAGGGTTTTAAAGGGTAAGGAAAGGGTTTGGAAAATGTGGAGGGAATTAAAGTGAGTAACTATGAAGCAACGGGAGTATTAACCCTTGAAGATTTAAAAGATCGCTTACCTCCCAAAGAAAGACTTGAAAAAGGCCCTGTTGTGATCATTGAATGTATTCAAAAGATCCCTTGTGATCCATGTGCTCATGTTTGCAGATTCGGCGCGATTAAAAAACCTTCTCTTGTCGAGCCACCAGAGGTAGATTACGATAAATGTACGGGTTGCGGGGAATGTGTAGCAGTTTGTCCGGGATTAGCCATTTTTGTGGTTAATCTCAAATATAGAGAAGAAGAAGCTCTGGTGACTATTCCTTATGAACTTTTACCGATACCAGAAAAGGGAGAAATATTCGAAGCATTAGATCGTGAAGGTAAACCAGTAGGAAAAGCTAAAGTGGTTTCCGTGAGGAGAATGAAAGATAAGACAACCGTGGTGACAGTTGCAGTAAAGAAAGATTTAGCTATGGTTGTTAGAAATATTGGGAGGAAAATTGAATGAATGATGAAGAAATAAGTAAGAAAAATATTATAATTTGTAGATGTGAAGACGTAACTTTAGAAGAAATTGAGAAAGTTATTGACGAGGGATATACTACTTTGGAGGAAATTAAACGTATACTTAGGTGTGGAACAGGAGCTTGCCAAGGCAGGACATGTACAAGGCTTATATTGTCAATAATATCTAGGAAAACTGGAAAACCAGTAAATGAAATAGAGCTTCCAAGAGTTCGTCCACCGATAAGACCAGTCCCAGTAGCTCTTTTTGCTGGAATTAAACGTAAAAACAAACAGTAGGACTTGCATACTCAAAAATTACACTTAGCATACAAATTAAGTATGTCATCCTATGACCATCGTTTCGTGAATTAGTTTTTCTTCTTTAAACCTTGTTGGCAAGTAAGGTTTCATAAGTTCATCTATTTCATCGTATAGGAGATTTTTGGCCATAACTTCGCCAGCAAATGGTGCCATCATGAACCCATGTCCGCTAAACCCTGTTGCTACATAAAGGTTTTCAGGCCATTCAGGATCCCTACCCAAAATGTGACTGTGATCTGGAGTTACAACATAGTAACCTGACCACGTTCTTAGAAACATTAAATGCTTAATCTGAGGTACAACTTCAACGGCGTTTTCAGACCATTTATGAATCCAGTCAAGGGTGGTGTTAAAAGGTGTAAGTCCTTTAACAACTGGGTAGTCTATACTTCCTAGAACTTCTCCTCTCACCATTTGACCAACGTAAACGCCGCTTTTCAAACTTATTATGAAAGGTTTTATGAAATAGTTTATTGGTTCAGTTACGCCTATTTCCTTTCTTTCAACTTCGATTGGTAAATCTACCCCAATGCTTTTTAGAAGCTTTGTGCTCCAGCCTCCGGCGGCAACTAAGACTTTTTCACTTTCAATGACACCTTTATTTGTTTGAACTCCCCGAACCTTGTTATTATCAACTATTATTTTTTCAACCCTTGTATAAGGTAAGAATTTGACCCCCATTTCCCTTGCTTTTTCGTAATATCCAAAAACAATGGCATTAGGATTCATTTTTCCATCTTGTGGACCATAAAAACCAGCAATAACTCCCTCTAGGTTAATATAGGGGAAAAGCTCGGATATTTCCTCCGGTGTCAAGATTTTGCCGCTGACATCGAATTTGCTCCAAATTTCCCTATTGCTTCGTTCATAAGCTTTAACGTGTTCTTCCTTGTATAGAAGCCATAAATATCCTCCTAAATCGATTTCTGCGTTCCATCTGATTTTGGAAACAAAATCTAAAAGTCTTTTTCGAGCCTCAATAGCAAAACGGGTATTTTCAGGAGCCCAAAAATGCACTCTAAAGTGTCCAGCATTTCTAGTGCTAGAACCGTAAGCAATATACTTCTGTTCTAGAACTACCACATCATTTTCTCCAAGTTTCACGAGATTATATGCTGTAGTTAACCCCACGATCCCGCCGCCGACAATCACTATTTTAACCCTCAACTTAAGGACCACCTTAGCTTGTATTCTAATAATGGGAGTGATGCTATCTGCAAGTTGTCTCAAAATCAAACTTGTATTTAGTTTTACTGGTACAATAGGACATCATGTGTTATAAAACATGTTAGGAAAGTAACTATTATAGCCACAATAGTTCCTAAGATTATTTGCTGTATCGTATGAGCTTTAAGTTTAATTCTCGCCCATGCAACTGGTATAAGAATTAAATATAAAAAAGCATATGATAATCCTAAGAAAAATACGATATAAGTTACTGGTCCCGCTATTCCTGAAGCATGAGCGCTAATTTTGGTTTTAAAATTTATTATCATTACCGACAATGTAACAAAAAAGTAAGCTAGATGAATTATTGTTAGAATCTTTACTCTTAAAATATGTGAAATTAAAGCTCCCGCAAGATAGCTTAATATAGCATATGAGTAAAATTTTGGTCTTCTTTTCCTATCTGAAATAAATACATCGATGTTTCCCTTTAGTACATTTAAAGTGAGTGGAGCAATTGGCAGTATTGCTAGAAAAACTCCACCGATTAAGAGGGCTATACATGCAGGTAAAGGGCTATAAGCTGCACTATTAGCAGCATAAATTATGATAAGAGAGTATAGAGCAAAAAGTGGTGCTGAAAGTGCATGAGAGAGTATATCAGCTAGCTTGCCACCAACCAATTTACATCCTCCATCATTAAAGCACATTCAGAAAACATAAATTATCCTTATATGCTTTATCTCAGCCTTGCCATTGGTTAAAATAAAGCACGTATTCGAATTATGATTAAAGGAAAAATAATTTTCATATTTTATTTAAAAGTGTGGTGGGCCCGCCGGGATTCGAACCCGGGACCTCCGGCTTTCCCCTAGTGGATACAATCCTATCCGAAGGCCGGCGCCATATCCTGCTAGGCTACGGGCCCATATTGTTTTTAGGTTAATAGTTTCTTAAAACTTCCCTTTTTTGCAACAGGTTTGTAGAAGCATGCGCTTTTGGAGAATTTTAACATTTTAAGAGAAAAATTTTGTGCTTACTTATTTTTGAATCGAGAGTATTTGTAGATTATTGCGCACGTGCCTTCTCTACTAACCATGCATGGACCTATTGGGTGTAGTGGTGTGCATACCTTAGCAAAAAGTGGGCAGTCTTCGGGTTGTGCTAGGCCTCGGAGGATTTCTCCACATTTGCAGCCTGGATGTAAATCTTGCTTAAATTCTTCAAATGCGATTTCAAATTTTTTGCTAGCATCAAAATTTTCGAACCCCTTCTTAAGTTTAAATCCTGAGCGAGGTATGGTACCTATACCTCTCCACCTTGCATCAACCACGTCAAAAACTTTTTTCATCATTTCTTTAGCTTTAACATTGCCTTCAGGCCTGACAGCTCGAACGTATTCATTTTCAACTTCAGCTCTACCTTCCCTTATCTGCTTTAATAACATGTAAATTCCAACAAGGACATCTAATGGTTCAAATCCCGCAACAACCTGAGGGATATGCCATTTTTCTGAAATATACTTGTAGGCATTTGAGCCGATAATTGTGGAAACATGTCCTGGAAGAATAAAACCATCTAACTTAACTTCTCCAAGACTTAGTAGGAAATCTATTGCAGGTGGAATTAGCAAGTGATAAGTTAATACTGAGAAGTTTTCTGGTGGATTGTTGAGAAGAGTTGCTGCTGTTGATGGAGCTGTTGTTTCAAAACCTATGGCAAAATGAACAATTTGCTTATCCTTCCTTTTATTAGCTAGCTTAACGGCATCCATAATGCTGTAAACTATGTGAACATCTCCGCCTTTTGCTCTAGCTTGAACAAGGGACCCTTTTGGGCTTGGGACATGCGCCATATCTCCGTAAGTTGCTAGGATAACATCATCAAGTTTAGAAAGCTCAATTGCAGCAGAGATAACTTCAGGTGGTGTTACACATACAGGGCAACCAGGGCCCGCAATAACTTTAACGTTTTCAGGTAGTATTGTTCTAAGTCCAAAACGTGAAATCGTATCTTCATGCGTTCCACAAACATGCATAAATTTGAAACTTTCCCCGCCTGCAGCTTCCCTTATCTTTTCTGCTACCTTTTCTACAAGTTTCCTATCCCGATACAAGGCAAAATTCTCTGGAGACTTCATATCTGATTCGCCAACCCCATAAGCTGAGTAATTATCTTTCGATCAGTGTAGCATTTATATATTTTTACTCTCAAAAATCTCAACGTTATTATGATGAAAATAATGTTTACTTCAAATCTGACCAATGGTTGCTGGTCAGAAGAAAATTGAAGGAAGAAAACTGAGAGAGTTAAATTTTGGGGAATTCGTATCCACAGTTAGGACACCTAATCAGGCCGCATTTTGCTGCTAATGGACAATTTATACAATCTTTTGCTGATTTTTCGGTAAATTTAAAGCCACAAAGAGGACACCGATACGTTTTCTCTTTTGGCAAGATTACATCACCCACATATCGCATAAAATGGAAGTGTATATGAAGTGCAAAATTTTTCTAAATGGCGTTATTTGATGTTTAGAGATGTGTAAGTATGAAATTGGTTATTCCTCCGATAGTTATTGCTAGAATGATTGTTGATATTGCTATTAGGATGGCGGTTTTCCAGCCTAGTTCTTTACCTAGGACTGCGAAAGTTGCGATGCATGGGAAGTAAAGTGTAACTACTATCGTAAAGATGATCATTTGGGTTATGTTCATTATTGCTAGAAAATCCGTGGTTCCGAATAGTACTATGAGCATTTCTAATGTCATTTCTTTCCTAAGAACTCCAAAAACTAGTGTTATTCCTGTTAGGGCTGGGAGACCAAGTATTCCAACAACTATCGGGCTCATTAAGAAAACAACGGGTTGGATAGCGCCGGAATATTCAAGAGTACTAAGGACTAAGCTACCTAAAATAAGTAGTGGGAAGGCTATGTATACAAATTCTCTAAATCTAATCCAAGTTTTCTTTAAAACAGGTATTGGATGCGGAATACGGTAGGGTGGAAGTTCCATAACTAATCCAATGGTTTCACCTTTTATAATACGGTTTAAAAAGAAGCCTGAAGCAGCTATAATACCTAAATTTAATGCATAGATAGAAAGGACAGCAAGTAGACCTATGTACTGGCCTATCAAGCCTAATATAACTACAGTTCTGGCAGAGCAAGGAATTAAGGTTATAAGAAAAGCTGCTAAAACTCTTTCTCTTCGAGTTTCCAAGACTCTTGTACCCATTATGGCCGGAACATTACATCCATAACCAGCTATGAGGGGGATTATAGCTCTTCCATGAAGCCCAACTTTATGCATAAAATTGTCCATAAGATACGCCATGCGTGTAAGGTAACCAGTGTCTTCAAGAACTGCTAAAGCTATATAAAATAGGGTTACATAAGGCACTACAACAGCTAGTCCTGCCTCTAACCCTAGAATTAAACCTCTGCTAACGATTTGATAAATGAAATCGTTAGGAATGATATAGGACAATCCTCTTTCAATAAGTGGAGCAACATAACCTTCCCATCCGAAAACTATTAGTTCTTCCAAAAAACTTCCGCCGTAGAGTAGGAGAGAAAATAAACTTATCCACACACAAATCATTATGGGAAAACCAGTATACACATTCGTAGTTAGGGCATCAAGCTTATCCCTAAGTAAAATTTTCTTTTCATATCTAGTTGTTACAGCTTTAGCTATACTATGGGCGACGCCGTATCTTTCTTTAGCAATTCTTAAGCTAGCAGGTTCACCATGTAATTCTTCAACTTTTTTAGCAAAACTCTTAGCGATTTTTATAACTTTTTCATCTATTTTCTTTATTTCTTCTATAATCTCTGAATCTCCCTCCAATAGAAGAATTGAAATAGTTCTGGGACTTATATTCTTTGGAAATATTTTCAAACGCTTCTCTACAATTTTTTCGAGTTCATGAATTATAGCTTCAATATCACGTCCATATTGTACTTTCATGGGGCGAATTGTCAGTTTTCCATCAAAAACTTTCAAAGCAGTATCCACAACTTCTCTGATACCTTCACCTCGTGTTGCAATTGTTGGAATAACAGGGACGCCGAGAAGGTCAGAAAGTTTTTCGTGATCTATTTCGATACCTCTTTTTCTAGCTTCATCAACCATGTTTAGTGCAACAACGACTGGAATTCGGAGTTCAAGGAGTTGCAGAGTTAAGTATAGGTTTCGTTCGAGATTGGCAGCATCTACAATATTGATAACAACAGCGGGTTTTTCTTCCAAGATAGCTGCTCTGGCAACTCTTTCATCCATGGAACCGGCGCCAAGGGAATATGTGCCAGGAAGATCAATAACAGTAATTTCTCTACCATTAAATCTTGTTTTCCCCTCCATAAGTTCAACAGTGGTGCCAGGGTAATTTGAAACAATAACCCCTATGCCTGTAATTCTATTGAAGAACACAGATTTACCGGTATTAGGATTACCAGCCAATAATATTTTTACAGTATCACTACCCTCTTTTGGTTCTTTAAAATATCTTGAAGAAGTCATGGCGATCCTCTCTTTCAACATTATATTTATTTGCGGCTTTTTGCTCCGTGTCGCATACGACGTCTATGTCTGTGAGGAGCAATACTTGTTTTCACACATATTTTGGAAGCTACATCGTGACCTAACGCAACCTCATAGTCACCTATTTTCAAAACAAGTGCCCCTCCAAGTGGAGACTTTTCTTTAACCGTAATTTTGACACCAGGCAAGATGCCAATTGCAATAAGTCGACGAAGTAAAGCCGGATTTTCATCTATGATCCTGGTGATAATGGCTTCTTCTGCAGGTTGCAACTCTGAAAGAGGGATATCTTTTTCGAAAATTATTTCTCCACTAGGGGTTGGAATAGGGTTACCATGAGGGCAAACAGTTGGGCCGCCTAGTTTTTCATCTAATTTTTCTTCGATCTTGTCTGTAATGGCATGTTCAAGTTTGCATGCGTGTTCATGAACCTCACACCAGTCAAGACCGAGAATGTCAGTCAGGAACCTTTCAGACAATCTGTGTCTTCTAATAATTTTGATCGCTACCTTTCTTCCTTTATCTGTAAGTCTGACCCCCTTATACGGTTCATAATCAACTAAACCCATGTTAGAAAGTCTTTGAAGTAACACAGTCATTGAAGAAAGTGGAAAACCTAGTTTTTCGGCTAATTCCGTTGTTTTTACACGTTCATTGTTCTTTTCTAACCTAAATAGGACCTCTAGGCATTCCTCGATTTTTTCTCCTAAATCCTTGCCAATCAAAGTTGTCCCCTCGATATTTCAAAATTTGAAATTTAAATTTCATATATTGAAAACAAAGTTAACTATTTAAAGATTTAGGTAAACCTAATTCGTTTTTTCATTCCCTTAATCACATGCATTCCATTTAATTTTCTCTTCTCTTACCGCTCAAGAACTGCCCCCTCATAAGCTTTAATACATTTTTTCTCGACAGAATACCCGAAAATGCTAGTAGGACAATTAAAGCAAGTCACGCTCCTATACCCAAAATAGGCCTCTGCAATAATAATATGACAAGAAACATGTTGTAAATCATGTAGAAAGCACGTTTTCGAGACATTACAATTTATTATGTTGAGTGTTTTCAAGGTAATAGAAAGATTTATAGGGGATAACATGTAGTAAGCACAGCTCTGTGCGTGGTGAGAGGCTCGATATAGCTCTTTTTGGTATTCCCTCCTCCCCTCTCCCCTCAAATTGCAATGCCAAAATAAGTCGAGCCCACCAAAACGCGCAGTCCTCTACAATAAAATCCTCTTCTTTTAAAAATACCTTACTCATTATGATAAACTGCTTTAGAACAGTTTATAAACCCATTTACCACAATTTTTAAAAGCCTCTTAAATATTTAATGTAATGGGTGTCAAATATGTTTGCAGCTGCTTTTTACTGATCGCCCTTGGATTTTGCTATCTGATTAGTCCATTTTAAGGTTTTAAAAACGATAAGGGAGGCTTTTAAATGAACTTTTCTATAGAGATTATAAATCTCTATAAAAAGTTTGTTGAAAGAAAGAGAAAATTTTACATTCTACCGAAGGAGAAAAAGGAGGTTGTAGCTTTAAATCATGTTAATTTACGTGTGAAGAGAGGTGAAATATTCGGTCTTCTAGGCCCCAATGGAGCTGGAAAAACCACATTAATTAAGATACTTTCAACTTTAATACTTCCTGACGAAGGAGAAGCCTATGTAGACGGTTATGATGTTATTAGGGAAGCAGGGAAAGTTAGGTCTAGGATAGGCTTGATGACCGGTGGTGAAAGAAGCATATATTGGAAACTAACAGCTAGAGAAAACCTTCTCTTTTTCGCAAAGCTATACAAACTTGATAAGAAAGCCGCTGAAAAAAGGGTAAATGAGCTTTTAGAACTAATGGATCTTAAAGAGAGAGCCGATGATAAGGTAGAGGATTATTCTTCAGGCATGAAGATGAAGGTTATTCTTGCGAAAGCGCTTATTCATGATCCACCAATCCTATTGCTAGATGAACCTACCCTAGGGTTGGATCCAAATTTTGCTAGAGAGATAAGGAAGTTCATAAAAGAAGAACTTAACGAAAAGGAAGGGAAAACGATCTTTTTAACCACGCATTACATGGAAGAAGCAGATATGCTTTGTGACCGCATAGCTCTCATAGACAGAGGGGAAATAATTCGCATTGGTACGCCAGAGGAATTGAAACGAGAAATTAGTACACGGAATGTTTTAGTGTTAGAAACACTTGATGAACCGCCAACAAAAGAACTAGAGGCGATGTCATACATTGAACAGGTGGTAACTAGCTTAAGCAATGGGAAATATGAAATTAAGATTTACACGAAAAACAGTGTTGAAGCTGCTAGGGAAGTTTTAAACGTTCTTAATAATGTTAAAGTACGAGTAGTTAGTCTTAAAGTCGAGGAGCCAACGCTTGAAGACGTTTTTATTAAATACACTGGGAGGAGGCTTAAGGATGAGGAGCAAAGTTCAGTTTAGATATGTTCTTTCGGATGAAAAGCCGAGTTTAAGCGTTGCCATGAACATAGCGTGGAAAAGCTTGAAAATTTCTCTTAGATATCCTTTTAACATATTATATTGGGCGCTTGTTCCAATAGGTTGGATAATGCCAGCAATATTTCAAGGAATAGCTCTAACAGGTGGAACTACGAGTACGAAGTTTGCATCCGCTACAGGAACGCCTGACTGGTTAAGTTATATGGTTCTTGGAAGCGTTCTCTACATGTATGTAATGAGCGCCCTGTGGGGTATAGGGAACGCTTTACGATGGGAACAGATGTCTGGAACTCTTGAAAGCCTCTTGGTAACACCAATATCTCGAGTGGACATCTTAATAGGAACTGCATTAGCTGAAACAGCTACTACAACTCTTACCGCGACAGTGCAACTCATAGTGCTTCTATTAATTTTCGGCATACCCTTTGCTCTTTCACATGTTTTACCCTTCATTATACTGCTTACCTTAATGCTTTTAGCATTCTATGGGTTTGCAATGGCCATGGCTGGTGTAGTAATGGTCTTTAAAGACCCAGATGCCCTAACTCAATTTTTAGACACATTATTTTACGTGGTAATCCCAGTTAGGTACCCTATATCTAAACTTCCCTATGCTGCACGAATTATAAGCCTATTGATACCTGCAACTTACGCATTTACAGCCATAAGAGCTATAATACTACTAAATAAGAGCATCCAGGCAGTAATGGACGTCATAGCAATTTTATGTGTTTTTACGTTGTGTTTATGGATGTTTGGTTATCTAACCTTTGCGTACGCTGAGTACAGAACTAAAAGGGCTGGGGGAGTTGGAAAATACTAAGGGGGCTTGTAAATGGGGTTTAAAGCAAAGATATATGATCTTTGGAAGGAGTTAAGGGCAATATGGGCAATTTGCGTCAAAGTTTGGAAGGATGAACTTTCTTATCCGCTTAGTGTTATGTATTTCATTTTTGCGCCGATTATGTGGCTATTGCCTTTCATAATTTTTGGTTTTGCGGTTGTAGGTGGGAGGTACAGCCCGTTTTTAGAGAAGTTAACCGGAATAGGGGACATTGTAACTTATACAGTACTTGGATTTGCCTTTCTCGGTTTTGCTAGTGCAGCTTTATGGGGTACAGCTATGAGTTTAAGGAGAGAACAGTGGATAGGAACACTTGAATCCGTCTTGGTAACACCAATATCGAGATTTTCAATAATTTTTGGTCAAGGGTTACATAGCATTACTCACACGGGCTCAGGGTTGGTACTTCAACTAGTGGCCATGGTAATTGTTTTTGGTATACATTTAAACCTTTGGGGGATCCTTCCCTCCCTGATATCGGTTGCTTTGACAATTTTAGCTATTCAAGGCGTAGGATTTATGATATGTAGCATTGTTCTCATGGTAAAACAGGGTTGGATGGTTATAGATGTAGTAGACACAGTTTTCTGGGTTGTAACACCAACAGCATACCCAATCGCAATATTACCAGTGTTTCTTCAAGCAATAGCTAAAATCTCACCTATAACATACGGAGTAGAAAGTTTTCGAGGATTTCTACTCTATGGTCCAGGGCAAATGTGGATATGGCAAAAAATAGCTATGCTGGCAATACTAGACATTATATACCTAACACTTGGATACCTCATATACTTAAAAAGCGAGGAAAAAATAAAGAAGACGGGAACAGTCCACAAATTTTAAGACAGTATGCCACCGCTCATTTAAATACTAACTAGGAATTAATCCTGGCTCAAGGCATTCAATGATTCCGTAGTTGGGATGACAAAGCCCCATTTACTCGGTAATCACCACATCCGCTGTAATTCATAGTGAAAATTAACCTCTTTTAAAGTATAAACATACCTGTACAAGTTTTAATTCTGTAAGATAACATGCACATTTTAAGTTCAAACACCTCTTTATATACAAAATTAACTTCTTCCAGTACGAATATCTGGTGGAGAAAGCTTAGTTCTTAACCTTCTTCTTCGTAAAAGTTTCCTTTTTGTTCTTTGTCGATATATCACAAAACATACAACCGCAAAAGTAGTCAAAAATATAAAAGGAATAAGAAATTCCCACGGAGAAGATAATGCTGGACCAAAATCTATATTAGTTGCATATATATTGGGCGGGCCCAATAAAACCACATAGACATTAGCCACACCAAGCAAAAGAAGAGAAATATCATTTGTAGGAAATGTTATTAGAAGGCCAGTATCCCAATCGTATATCTCGAAAGGATCCCAAAGCCCTTTAATTATTGTTCTATTTCTTCCAATACTCTTATTATAATGGATTTCCCATGAAATAAGCGCAACTTTCTGTCTTCCTTGAGGTGTAGAACCTACCTCTATTGATTTAACCTCACCTTTAAAGGAATCTACGCTGTAGTTTTCAAACCAGAAACTCGAATTAATCGGCATTTCTATAATGGTTTCTTCCCTAAGACGTGGGGGAAGCCAGAATCGTAAAGTTCCAACAAATGTCCCATCCTGAGTCGTGATTGCGTTTGTATATAAATTAACGTTTATGCGTATACATTTGCTGAATATAACACCTTTACCTTTTTCTATTATTCTTAAGGTAACATTAAGTACTGCGATATTATCTTCAATGTCTATGCATTGCCAACGATAGATAAGTGTAGCTTCTGATTCAAAATCAATATATGATAAATTAGTAAATGTGATGTATTCTGGTTTGACTCTAAATTCCATAAAAGACCCGACTTCAAGCCACACTGGAGGTTTAAATACAGTTAATGAAAAAATCAACAACAATGATGCAAATGAAAACATCAACATTAAAAATAACAAGGAAAAAGAAAAAAATGATTTATTGTATACCGACATTTCATTTACCCCATCTTATCTGTGCACGGAAGCAGAATCGTAGGGTACCTCAAGCCAAACCGTATACTTAATGTCCCATACTTGGTAAAAAACAAATCTTGTTTTAGCGCTGGTTTGTGCCCAATCAGCTTGATAATATTCTTCTATATCCTCTGGAAGTCTCTTTTCGATAGAATCGCTTGTTGTATTCCAGTCTTGAACTTTCACTATCGATTGGTCGGGATCTTTAAGAGCTCTTCCCCATAGATAAAGCGGACTAATCGGTTTAAAGCCAGTTCCTATTAATCCATTATATGTGTACTCCCTTGAGGCACCATGATACGAAAATATGTAATAGTTGTACCCATATTGCCAGTGTCCTTTAACCCATGCATTGAGAGTTGCACGGTACGTGAGAAAAGTTACTCTTTGTACAACTTCATCGGTTCCCTCGTCGTAGTCATAGCGGATGTCCTGTGCGTGGATATAGGGTATTGCAAAAGCTAAGATTCCGAAAAACCATAGAGTTAGACACACTGATATAAGTAACTCTCTTGTATCTATCATTAAGCTTATTCCCCCTCAAACCACCCTTACAATTAGTGTGTAGCATTCAAAATATATATACATTTTGTTTTAATAAAAATTGGGGGTTTTCGTGATTATTGAAACTGTGGATTTGGTTAAGCTTTTTGGTAGGTTGTTTGCACTTGATGGCTTGAATTTGAGAATTCCTCGTGGTATTTCTGGCTTGATTGGCCCTAACGGGCTGGGAAAACAACTACTATTCATGTCCTTTTAGGATTGCTGAAGGCTGACAGTGGCGAGGCGTATGTGTTTGGTATGGACTGTTGGAGTCAATCCTTTGAAATTAAACGTAAAGTTGGCGTTTTATTAGAGGACCCAGTTTACCCTAGAAATTTTACTGGAGAAAGATATATTGAATTTGTTGCTCGTCTTCGTGATGTAAGTCGACCTGAACTTGAAGTTAAGGAGATATTAAGGGATGTGGGATTATATTGGGCTAAAGATAGAAAAATAGGCGGATATTCAGCTGGAATGTTGCAAAGACTTGGACTGGCCAGAGCACTGATAGGTGAACCAGAGTTGGTGATTTTAGATGAACCAACTGCTAATTTGGATCCAGCTGGTAGGATGGAACTGCTCGAAAAAATAAAGGAACTGCATGAAGATAAGGGCATAAGTTTTCTTATATCAACTCATATACTGCCAGAACTTGAAAGAATATGTGATTGGGTTTCAATTATAAGAGATGGAAAAATAGTTGAACAAGGACCATTGAATGAATTATTTAAGAAATATAAACCACACACGTATGAGATAGAGGTTTCTGACCCGAAAATGTTGGTGTTTAGATTAAATAATTTAGACTTTGTTGAAAATATGTTAGTTAAGGGTAATAAAGTTCACTGCAAGGTTAAAAATGTAGAAAAGTTTTGTAAGGAAATTCCTAACATAATTTCTAGCTTAAAGCTTTCATTAATAAGGTTTCAACCTGTATATGGAGTGCTCGAGGAGGTTTATAGAAATGTCATCGGAGTGGAGAGAAGCGATTAAGAGGTTTAGAGTTCTTTTGAGGTGGATCCTTGAGGAAAATTTTAGATTTCCAGTAGTTGAAATTCTTGTGTCAGTTTTTGTTATTTGTATGTTGATTCCTCCAATTTCGGAAACTATGCATGGATGTGTCTTCTATGGAAAACTTGAGTTGGAGTTGAAACAGAGATTTACAACTGCTCTTATACATCTTATAACTTCAACGACAGGTATTATGGCGATTGTGGTTGGAGCGATTTTTGGATTAAATGTCACAAGAGACTTTGAGACTAGAAGAATAATTACTTTTTTAACGAATCCGGTAAAGAGACATGAAATTATCTTATCGAAGTTTTTTGCAAATATTTTAGTTCTCTACGCCATATCTGCTACTCTAGTAGTTATAGATATGACTGTTTTCATGGGGTATGGAGCTATGTATGGAAATTTGATATGCTTAGCTCTTCTTACCTTGCTACTACAGCTTTTTTTCGTTTGTTCAGTAGCATTAATTATTTCGTTAGTATCAAAGAATTCAGTTTTACCAGTTCTAGGGATTATAGCCTTACATGAGGGATTGAGAAGATTACTGGACTACGCAAAATCTCCTTATGTTCTTTGCTTTAACTTTCTCGGAGTCGATATTATAATGAGGTTTCTTTTTGACTTACGAGAGTTTAGAACTGTAATTGGGGAAATCTATTTTCAAATTACAGTTGATTTGAATATGTTTTTGTGCGCATTGTTTTATAGGGTTTTTGTTTCAGTTTTTTTAATTATAGTTTCAATTATTTATTTAAGGAGGTTGCAACTGGATTAAAGGTGGTAACAATGAATTTGTATAGACTTACTGTTTTCCTTATGATACTTGGGATTTCCTTAAGCTTCGTTGCGTATTTAAGGGGTATGGAACCTAACACCGTTGGAACATTCAACATTTACTTAGACCCAGAAGTTAAACCTGAGGATGTTCGGTTATGCAAGTTTCCTCCTAGAAAGTTAAGAATGGAAATTCTTGTCGATAATAGGGTCACTCTATACATCTACCTTGTTGATATCCGTACGAACGATATAAAGCGGATAATTTTACGTGACGAAAACGTTACGCGGAAAGTGTACGATATTCAAATTCCAGTAAGAGGCTTTTATAAAATCATGGTAAGGAGTTTAGGCCAACCTGTGTACGGGGAGATTTATATTATGTTATATGGCTTAGAGAAGGATCTGCTTCAAACATCTATTGGCTTAGTGGCAGTAAGTATAGTTACAGCAATGATTCAATATTTAATAGTCCGGCTGAAAATGCATCAATCACGTAAAAATTATTGATGTACCCCACTTTGAATAACTGTATTCTTTCATCTACTCATTGAAGCAATATTTTTCGTGTAGATATTCGAATATTTTCATTCTCTGCTCCCAAGGAAAGTCGGGGGTTTCAAAGACGAATTCTTTTTCGAATTTGCTGTAGTCGTTTGTAACAAATCTGCCGTTTTTAAGAACCCAGTTCCAGAAATCGGTTCTAGGATAAGGCGTTGCAATACTAAGATGAACATAATCCAAGTTTAACTCTTCGATGAACTTTTCAGTTTCTTTTAATGTTTCTATTGTTTCTCCAGGTCCGCCTATCATGAAAAAGCCGCCGACTTCGATGCCAATTTCTTTAGTCCATTTGACGACTCGTCTAACTTGGTCGAGTTTGATGTCCTTTCTTAACATTTTTAGAACTTTTTTGGAGCCGGATTCTATGCCGTAGTAGATTCTATAGCAGCCTGCTTCATGCATTTTTTCTAGAAGTTCTTTGTCGACTTTGTCTACTCTGGTTCCGTTTGTTAACTCCCATCCAATGTTAAGACCTCGATTAAGAATTTCATCGCAGATTTCTATAACTCTTTTTCGATTTAATGTGAACATATCATCTAAGATGCGAATTACCTGGACGTTATATTTTTTGACTAGGTGTTCTATTTCGTCTACAACGTTTTTAGGGCTTCTAGCTCTAAACTTTTTACCAAATATTAAATGGGAGTTGCAGAAAATGCAGTTGAATGGGCAACCTCTACTAGTAAGAATTGCTCCTTTGTTATCATTATAAGCTTCCATAGGTAGGAGATCTCTAGCTGGAAACGGCAAATTATCAAGACCCGTTATTAAAGGTCTAGGACCCGTCTCAACAGTTTTTCCGTCTTTCTTAAATACTAGTCCCTCAATGTTTGAAGGATTTTCGCCGTTTTCTAATGTTTTAACTAGTTCTAGCATTGTGTACTCTCCTTCACCGACAACAACAAAATCAGAATAATCTACAAACTCTTGAGGCAATATACTGGCATGAGGCCCTCCTACGATCCTTATCGCAGAAGGAATTACATTTTTGATACGTTTTAAAATGTTTATGCAAGTGTTGTAGGTTATTGTTGTTGAGCTTATTCCGACAATGTCAGGTTGCTCTTTTTCACAAATTTTTTCCAGCTCTTCTAGATTCTTTGTCTCTACATTCATATCTATTATTCTAACTGAATGGTTATGGCTTCTTAAAATGGCTGCAATGTATGCTAATCCCAATGGTGGGAAGTATCCTTTCTTTTCTTCCTCTATGTGGCTGGTGTATGGCGGGTATAGTAGGAGAATCTTCATTGATTACACCGGTGATAGGAACATATATTGGAATAAAATTGTTATTGTTTGCGGGGGGGTTAATTTGCAGTTTCAGGAAAGAAGTGTTTTGAAGAAGGTGGCTTGTCAGATAGTTAGAAATTGCTTAAGAGTTAGGGAGAATGACATGGTTACCATAAATACTTGGCATCATACCATTGACTTAGCTGAAGAGTTAGCTTTTGAGTGCTATAAGGCTGGTGCCGTGCCGTTAATTACGTTAATGACAGATAATCTTTGGTATAGAATGATGAATGAGCTGCCTGCCGAAAATTTGGCTAAAACGCCTCTTCATGTTTTAAAAAGTCTTGATGGGGAAACTGTTTGCATTAATATTCATGGCCCGGAGGCTCCACCGTCGCCTGATACGTTAAAAACTGAAAGTATGAAAGCAATCCGTGAAGCTTACAAGCCTATCGGCGATAAGGAACGTGAATTAAGGATTAGGGTTGCAGATGTTTATTTGGGTAAGGTAACGCCTCAGCGGGCTAAAATCTATGGGCTAAACTATGAAAAGTGGAGAAGTATGATGCTTGAGGCGCTAGCAGTGGATTACGATAAAATAAGGGACTTAGGGATAGAGATCGCTAAAATCTTGGAAAATGCTGATGAAGTGCGTATTATAAGTGATCTGGGTACCGATCTTAGATTTAGAGTTAGTGGTAGAAAGGCTCGAGTAGAAGATGGTGTAATTGATGACCGTGATGTTGAGATGGGAGATACTTTTACTTTGCTTCCAGCTGGTATGGTTGAAATGGCTCCAATAGAGGATGCAGCTAATGGTGTTGTGGTTTTTGATGTGCCACAATTATCGCTGGGTAAAAGTATCAAGGGGATGAAGTGGGTTTTCGAGAATGGAAGATTAGTAGATGTGGAAGCCGAGGAAAATCTTGAGATTTTTATGAGATTTTACGAAGGGATGACTGGTAATAAGGATAGAATTGGACGTTTCATCGTAGGGTTAAATCCTGCAATAAAACCTTACGGAATCCTTACTGAACTGGCTTTGGGCACGGTGTCAATAGGTATAGGTTATAATGAAGACTTGGGCGGTAAAAATAAGGGAACTGCACATTATAACGCAACTATAACAAAACCTACAGTTGAAGTCGATGGGGAAACGGTAGTGAAGAATGGGAAACTTCTGCTTTGATTACTGTTAGAATATTTGTCTCAGTGTTTTAAATTCTAACGTCCCTCTATACTTTCCTTAACTATGCTAATAAATATGTTTTAGCATGGTTTAACATGTTAGGTTTGATGTACTGGCTCTAATATTCTAGGAGTAAAGGTATTTGGAGATTTATGGCCAAACTTGATTATTAAGCAGAATATAAAGGGATTAGGAAACTGTTATTATGTACTTTTCTTCAATATTTTACTTCTTATAAATTCTAAGATCCATTTTAAAGCTTCTAGAGGGTCTTTTGGCAGATAACTAGGAGTGACCTTTTTCTCACTTCCGTCATGAAAGTGATTTGGAAACGTAGAAATGTTTTTCCAGTGCGGTGCGTTGTCATACCTATAAATGGTACCATTGATGTGTCTTCTTTCCCAGTGAAGACTATATTTTCCTGAAGACCCCCATATAACATCAAGAAAACTTTCGTCCTTAAAGATGACGCGAATCTTTATAATCCGCATGCCGCGTGCCTTTTCGACGCGTAAAGTTTTTACAATGTCTAAAAACTTAGAGTAGATCAGGATGAGCAGATCATCATATACGTCGTTAAGACTTTTGGACAATAGCTAGTCCCTCTTCTAGTCTTTTTTTCGTCTCTATAAGCTCTTCTAATATTATTAGGTCTTCCCATGCTGGATGTTCTGGTACTTGCCCCTTCTTTATTTTCACCTCTAGCTCGCTTGGAGAGTTTACCTTATATTTAATTAAAAGCTCAGCTATTTCTGCATTTGTCTTAGCTAGTTCATCCTCAAACCATTTTAGAAGACTTTCTCGTAGAAGTTTTTCTGGATCTATCTTAAGCTTTTTTGCTACCTCTTCTATAATCATTATAAATATCACCTTCTTGTGAATAAAGTTGCCACAACAAACTAATAAATTTATTATCAAAACCTAATCTTTGGAGTTTCCCTTTTCACTTGAAGAATATGATGTAAATAATTACGAAATCAGACAATTATGAATTGCATGTACCTCAACGTCAACAATGTCTTCATAATAATTATTCAAGCAATTCTTTTAATTTTTTAGCTACATCATGAGTTTTCTCATCTATGTCAGCTGATATTGGCGGTTCTATCCCTCTTTTACATAGTTCATCTAAAAGGTCTATGAAGGGAAGCCCTGAAAGTTTCCAAGCTTCTTTCAAACTGACTTCTCCTTTCATGTATGCTTGAGCTAGTTCGTCCATTAATTCGTCTTTTAAAGCTTTTTTAAGTATGTTTTTTGAAATTGAAGCAATAGATGTACTTCTTCTTTTTGCAAGCCATTTTAGTCTCTTGTATTCTATGTCATTTATCCTAAAATTTACCTGCTTCATATGCTATATTTTATAGTAAATTAATTAAATATGTTTTGCTATAAAATATACTATGATGTTGGCCATAGACACGTGTAGTTGGTTTAAAATTCATATGTTGGAAAGAGAGTTGAACATAAGTATCGTTAGTACGCTGTTGAATCGGTTTAAACTCTTTTTTACGCATGAACTATTAACGGAGTTTAGAAAGTTTTTTCCTAATTATTTGTGGATAGTGGAGTATTGTGCAGTTCTCCCAAAACGCAACATAGTTTTCTCAAGTTTTCTAAAAGAAGGTTTTGATGAAGCTGATGCTTCACTTCTCGAATATGCATCCGAAAAGGAATATTTTGTTGTTTCAGAAGACCCTAAAATGCTTAGATATGTAAGACTGGGCTTTCAGCTTTTACAGCTAGCAGATCTAATAGCAGTTCTTTATAAGAAGAAAATTCTTTCTAAACAGGTAACCAAGAGAATTATAAAGTTCTTGAGAACTAAAAGGAATATAACCAAGAAGAAACATAAGGACTTAAAGTTAATGCTACAAATTTGAATCGATTTTAACCGCTTTTAAGTATTTAGCTACTTAGACTTTTGTGAAAGCCTTACTTTCATGTTGGAGTATAATGGTCGAAAACTCTATATTTACGACCTAAATAGTAAAAAAGTAAGTTGCCAACAGACTGCATATAGAAGTCAAGGTGAGTTTTAATATTGATGCTAATAAATTGTGATGAGGCTTTGTAATCTCCGATAGGGGTAGCTTTATGTTAAAAGGATCTCAAATTTCAGAGGTTGGTGAGTCCCCGGAGTATGTGAGGATAAGTCTTGCTGCTGCTATAACGTTGGGATTTTATCCGGGTCGTTTTTTAGGGATGCAAAGCTCTATACTCTTAATCTTTTGTTAACATATAATGATGGATGCTTAGGTAAATGTGCTTATTGTGGTTTATCGAAGTCTAGATACATTAATGGCTTATGGACTGAGAAGAGTTTTATTCGTGTAGATTGGCCTATTGTTCCCTTGGAAGAAGTTCTTAGAAGAATGGATGACGAAAGATGTTCCCATGTGGAAAGGGTATGTATTTCAATGGTTACGCATAAGAGAGCAAGAGAGGATATTTTAACTATTGTGAAAGCTTTACGTAAGAAGATAGATGCTATTTCTGCATTAATAACTCCAACAATTGTAACAAAGAAATGGTTATACGATTTGAAGGAAGCTGGAGCCGATAAGATTGGTGTGGCCGTTGATGCGGCAACCCTCGAACTTTTCGATAAATTAAGAGGCAGAGCTGTTGGTGGCCCTCATAGGTGGGATCGTTACTGGCAAGTTGTTGAAGATTCTGTTGAAATTTTCGGTAAGTATAATGTGGGTGTTCATTTTATTGTTGGTTTAGGTGAGACCGAAGAGGAGATGGTGAAAGCTATTCAAAAAGCATATGACATGGGTGCTTTAACTCATCTTTTCTCGTTCTTCCCTGAGGAAGGTTCGCTGCTAGAAAACCACTCACAGCCTCCAATAGGCACGTATAGAAGGATTCAGTTGGCGAGATATTTGATAAATAAGGGTATTTCAAGATATGAGAATATGAAATTCGATGATAAGGGTAGAATAATAGATTTTGGAATAAGCAAAGAAGTTTATAATAAAGTGGTTGAAAGTGGTCTGCCATTTATGACATCTGGTTGTGCAAGTAAAAATAGAGAGGGCGCTTGTAACAGTCCCTTTTTAAACTGCACACCCTACAAGCATACATAGGCGAATTAAGAAACTTCCCTTTTAGACCGAACAAAAGAGATATAGCGATTATAAGAAGACAACTAAAGAATTACTCAGATATTCCAGTTAAGGTATGGATTACTGAGAGTAACGATACGTAAGTTAAAGCATTCCTACACTTTAAGAAATGCTGCGTGAGAATAAAGGAAAGTAGAAATTCTATAGTGAGGTTGACGTTTAAGTGACCGGGAATAATTGTGATGATGCAATAGAGCTGTGTTTTCAAAGTAAGTTCTCCGAACTGGAAACTTTGTTTAAAAGGGCATATAGTTTGCGTAGAAAACACTTCCCAGATGTTATTTATTTCTATGCACCTGGAATGGTTCATTTTGATACGTTCTTTCATAAGACGGTTAATCCATATAGATTTCCAGCCCTCTCCGTAACCGGGAGAACATGTTATCTTAATTGTGAGCACCGTAAGGGGAAACTTTTGGAAAATATGATTCCCGTAACGGATCCGGATGACTTATTCAAAATATGTCTTAGAATTAAAGAACATGGTGGCAATGGTTGTCTTATTAGTGGAGGGAGCCTAAAGATGGAAGTGCACCTTTGATTAAGTTTATTCCTGCAATTAAACGTGTGAAAGAAGAGTTAGGATTGAAAGTGGTTGCTCATACGGGTCTTATCAACTCTGAATTAGCTGAGGCGCTTGCGACAGTTGATGTTGATGGTGTCATGCTTGATATTATTGGTTCAAATGAAACTATTAGAAAGGTATATCATCTTGATCGTGGTGTCAAAGATTTTGAACATTCTCTCATCCTTTTAGAGCAAAAGAAGCATATAACTTTGCCACTAAATTAGGGTTAAAAATCAAAATTTATGATGAATGCTGCTCACTCTTATGGAAAGAAATTACAAAAATAAATGGATGAGGTGATATTTTGAGGCCTAAATGGAGGTTTTTAGATACTGGCCTGCGTAACACTGCAGAAAATATGGCTTTAGACGATGTAATTCTGGAGTGTAAAGCAAGAAATTTGATTTCGAACACAGTGCGTCTTCTCCGGTTTAGGCCTCCTGCAGTCTTAGTGGGTTATCATCAGAATGTTGAACAAGAAGTTAGATTAGATTACGTAAAGGAGAAGGGTATAGATGTTAATAGGAGAATTACTGGTAGAGGGGCAATATATTTTGATGAAACATCCATTGGATGGGAAATAATAGCTTCTAAAGATTCAATTCCTCCATATAATTCCATTGAAGAATTATTTGAAATCATGTACCGAGGGACAGTTAAAGCTCTTAGGAAACTTGGTGTTAATGCATCTTTCCGTCCAAAGAACGATATAGAAGTTAATGGTAGGAAAATTTCAGGCACTGGTGGAACTGAACGTGAAAATGCCATTTTATTTCAAAGGTACGTTACTTGTAGACTTTGATGTGGAAACTATGACTAAATCGTTAAGAGTACCTATTGTAAAGCTTAAAGATAAAGAGTTGAATACTATAAAAGAGAGAGTTACGTGTCTTAAATGGGAATTAAACCGCGATATAAGTTATGAGGAAGTTAAAAACGCATTAAAAAGCTTCAAGATAGTCTTGAGAAATTTAAAAAGATATTGAACTGTGAATTTAGTTTTAGACCTATTTCACTGTAAAGAGGGAAGTAGGCTTTATACCTCAGGGTATAATTGTGGAAGGTAGGGGGAATATTGTTTTTGTTGGAGATGCTGGTGGGTTTTGCAATCCTTTTTCTGGAGAAGGAATTAGATTAGCCATTGAAACTGGAATTGCTGCCTCTAGTGCTATTGCACAAGGCAAACACTGACGATGAACCTCTAGCGGTAACATACAAGCGAAACATTGAAAACATTGCAGTTTTTATTTTGAATGTCCGTAAATTTATGTTAAGTTTAAATAGTGATAAAGCTAGGGAAAACTTTGTAAAAATAGAGCTTTCAAGAAATTTAATGGTACATTGAACATGTTTTTGCTTGTCAGTCTATTTTACTTATTTCTTTTAATTTTTCCAATATTATGGCTGGGCAAATTTTCTTTACGCCATTGATGCTTCCAATTTTTTCTACGATTTGTGACAAATGTTTTGTGTCTCTTGCCCAGATTTCGGCCATTATCATATGATCCCCAGTACTTGTGGCAACATATCTTGCCTCTTTTAATTCTGTGATTTTTCTAGCTACTTCAAGGAAATTTGTTGGATCAGCATCTACACCAACGATGGCAATAGTTCGATATCCCACCTTTTCGGGATCGACAACGATAGTATATTTTTTAATAACTCCTCGTTTTTCAAGGGATTTAACTCGCTTTCTAATAGTAGCCTCACTGACCTTCAATTTTTTCGCAATTTCAACAAATGGAGTCCTCGCGTTTTCCATTAGAATGTCCAAGATTTTTATGTCAACTTCATCCATTGCTCATTCCTCTTTTATTGAGCATTTTAAATCTCACTTTGATAACCGCTTGCTATAAAGTTTTTAGTCAACGAATTTCATTAAAATGCAAGACTAATAATACTGCTCAATATTGTCGTATTTGATTTTTGTTAATAGTACCGATTACTATTTATTTAATAATATTTCGGTACGAAATTCGAATAATTCTTTATTACATATGTAAATAATATTAGGGGAAAATAAGCAATTTTTTGGCACCGAAAAACTCTGTAATTGGAGAATAAAGTTTATACTCACTCAAGAACAAATAAGTGACACATCCGTATACACACAAAACATGATTCTAGCTATCTATAGTTATCTTCTTCACGAATATAGTACCAAAAAGTAGAAAAAATATTTATATTTTTTCTACTATACGTACCAAAATTGTACGAAAAATATATTTGCGTACAACCTGAATAACGATGGAGGGAGTTTAATGAGGAAAATGACTGAAAGAAATTTGAGAGATGCTTTTGCGGGAGAAAGCCAAGCCCACATGAAGTACTTGATTTTTGCCGAGAAAGCCGAACAGGAAGGTTTACCTAATGTTGCTAGACTGTTTAGGGCAATAGCGTATGCAGAATTTGTACATGCAAAAAATCACTTTAGAGAACTCGGTGAAGTAAAGAAAACTGTAGACAATTTACAAGCGGCTATTGATGGTGAAACGTATGAAGTTGAAGATATGTACCCAGCCTTTAAAGCAGTAGCTGAACTGCAAAACGAAAAAGGGGCAGTAAGAACTACAGGTTGGGCGTTAGAAGCTGAGAAAATACATGCAACAATGTATCAAAAAGCGAAGCAAGCCGTGGAAAAGGGGAAAGATATTGAAGTAAAAACTATCTATATCTGCAAGGCATGCGGATATACTACCGAAGGAGAGGAACCACCAGAAAAGTGTCCTGTTTGTGGTGTGCCAAGGAATATGTTTGAAGCCTTTTAATTCTAACTCACTTTTTTATATTAAGGACTTGTTTAATTTATGTGAAATAGTTAATTGGAGGTGCTGTATATGCAGATGTGGAGATGTACGGTTTGTAAGTTTGTTTGGGAGGGAGAGGAACCACCAGAAAAGTGTCCTCGCTGTGGGGCTCCAAAAGAAAAGTTCGAAGAAATACCCGAAGACAGGGTTAAGTTGATTGAAAGATCTCGGTTGACAAATTCGCTGCATACAGACCTACATTCCCTCCTGTCAAGAATTGTTGAAGTCTGCGAAAAGGGCATAGAAGACAACCTCGATCCGGGCTGTATAAAAATATTTAAGGAAAGTAAAGAGTTCGCAGAGGAAATGATGAGAAAAATTAAAGCAGAGATTGAAGTTCATATAGCAAAGGGAAAATGGGGATAAAATTAAGTTTTCTAAGTTAATCATTTTACATAACTGTTTCGAAGCGTGGTGTCTGAGAGTTGGGAAAACCTGTTGAAATTAAACCTGGGGTTTATTGGGTTGGAGTGAATGACTATGAAACTAAGCTTTTCGAGTCTCTTTGGAGCCTCCCGCATGGGGTGAGTTACAATTCTTACTTGATTCTCGGCGAGAAAAAGGTATTAGTGGACACCGTGAAAGCTGAATATGCCGATGAACTTATTGAGAATATTAATAGCGTAATCGATGTTAAGGAGTTAGATTACGTTATTGTTAATCACTTAGAACCTGATCACAGCGGTTCACTTCCAGAAATAGTCAAAAACGCTCCAAACGTTAAAATTATGGGAACGAGTAGAGCGATTGATATGGTCAAATCGTTTTTCCATTTAGATCAGGAGACTATAAGTGTTAGAGATGGAAGCACTTTAGATATTGGCGGTAAAACTCTTCGCTTCATTGAGGCGCCGTGGCTACACTGGCCCGAAACGATGTTCACATATCTGGTTGAAGATAAAATTTTGTTTCCATGTGACGCTTTTGGCTCATTTGGTGCTTTAAGTAATAAAATTTTCGACGACGAAGTCGATCTTGAATTGTTTTTCTCGGAATCTAAGAGGTATTTTGCTACCATCGTATCAAAGTATTCAAAGTTTGTTTTGAGAGCTATAGAGAAAGTTAAGAACCTCGGTATTGACATTGAAATCATTGCTCCAAGTCATGGGCCTGTTTACCGTAAAAATCCTATTAAGATCGTAGAATTGTTTGAAAGATGGAGTAGAAATGCTCCTGAGAAAAGAGTTGTGATTGTTTATGGTTCGATGTACGGCAATACTAAGAAAATAGCTGAGGTTTTAGAAGAGAATATTAATTCTGAAGGCATAGATACTGCTGTGTACAATATATCTTACAGTGATATAAGTTTCATTTTGAGTGATTTATTGAATGCGCCTGCGGTTATTTTTGGCTGTCCTACTTATGACGGAAACATATTTCCACCAATACGGCACTTAGTAAATCTATTGGAGATTAAGAGGTTACAGAGGAAAATCATAGGGTTATTTGGCACTTATGCTTGGGGGGAAATGCATTGTCACAATTAAAAAAGATACTTGTAGAAATGGGTCACGAGGTTATTGAGCCTATTATTAGTGTTAAGGGGTCACCGACAGCAGAAGATTTAGAGAGAGCCAAAAATCTAGCTAAGAATATCGCATCTAGAGTTCTAAGCGCGGTTTCATAATACTAGTTAAAACTCCTTTTTACATTATTTTGTAATTAACATAAATAAGTAAGAGTCATAAAAATTGAGTTGTTAATTCGTTAGTTTGCTGTATTCGTTTTAAATTTGCTGTTTATTTTGGGAATATTTTCTTTTGGATTTTTTGTATTTTTTCAAGTATTATTTGCCCTGCTAGTTCTGCTGCCTCTTTTGATTCTTTGGAAATATTTTTAATTTTTTGTTTTAGTTTTTCTTCTTTTGTTTTTCTTTTCCAGAACATTTTTCATCACCATGATTAAGATGTTTGTTGGGTATTTAAATTTTTTCATTTTGACATTGTTACAATGATAAAAAGATTTTTATATCTTACATCTCTATAACCTCTTGGAGGTATGAACATGAAAAAGCTAGAAGAATCTATCATTCAGATCCTTAAAGATTTAAAAATGACAGAAACACAAGCAAAAATCTACGTTTATCTATGCAAGGTAGGAAAAGCAACAGCAGAACAAATAGCTGAAGGAACGGGTATTTATCCTACCGCTGTAAGAGAAGCCTTAATTGAAATGTACAATGCAGGGTTTATAAAAAGGGAGAAGAAAGGCGGCTTTGGATTTGGAAGAAGGCCATATATTTATTCAGCAGTTCCTCCGGTCGAATTAGTTAAAAAACTTGCCAGTGAATTGCAACAGAAACTTTCAAAACTTCTTATGCTACAGTTTCCAGAAAAAATGGAACTAAAACCTCCTCTTCTACCAGTGAAAATTACCATCGAATCTATAGAAAAGGAAAAAAGAAGAGAAGAAAAGGAAATAGAATATTAATTCGAAGTTGAGCAGCAGACTAGGAAATGTTAAACTTATTAAAAAACTACAACTTAAACAACTTCTACGGATTTAAACACTTCTATCTTTGAACTTTTGAAAGCTTTACTTAGTTCTTGTAGAGTTTTTAGTGTTTCCTCGCTTATACAGAGTGGGGTGCTTAGGTATTTGAATCCATGATCTGGGAATATCACAACAAAGACTCCTGTATCAACTTCTTTTGCCACTTGTATGGCTGCGTACATGGCTGCTCCTGAAGACATCCCAACAAACAAGCCTTCTTTTCTCATTAATTCTCTAGCAGTTTTATAAGCTTGCTCGGTGGTAACTACTATTTTTCTGTCAAGTTTGGATTCATCGTATATTTTGGGTACGATAGCTTCGCTCATATTTTTAAGACCTTGGATTTTATGGTTAGGTTCTGGTTCAACGCCAATGATTTGGATCTTTGGGTTTTTCTCTTTTAGGTATTTGCCTGCGCCCATTAGTGTGCCACTAGTACCCATGCCAGCGATGAAATGGGTAATTTTTCCATTTGTTTGTTTCCATATTTCTGGACCAGTGGTCTCATAGTGTGCTTGTGCATTATCGAGGTTGTCAAATTGGTTAGGCATAAAGTACTTAGGATCTTTAGCCATTCCGCGAGCCTTTTTTATTGCGCCATCCATGCCTTCTTCTGGAGGTGTTAGGGTGATATCTGCCCCTAGAGTTTTGAGGAGTATCATTCTTTCAATGCTTACGCTTGCAGGCATAACAAATACACACTTATATCCCTTTACAGCAGCAACCATTGCTAAGCCGATGCCAGTATTACCCGAAGTTGGTTCTAATATTATTTTGTCTTTTGTTAGTTCCCCTCGTTTTTCAGCATTTTCAATCATTTTTAGGGCTATGCGGTCCTTTACCGATCCCATGGGATTATACCATTCAAGTTTAGCGTATATTGTTATATTTTTGTTGGGATTGAGTTTTCTGATTTTCACGAGAGGCGTTTTGCCGATTAAATCTAGAACACTCTCTGCTACCTTCACTTTGGGAACTCCTCCATAATTATATAACAACGATATATAACATAGTTATAAATTTTGTTGCAAAAATTGCCATTAAGGAAAAACGAAGAACATCCGACAAAATAAGTTTAAGGGTTTAATAGCTTATCTAAAGGCACATGTATTTTCCTGGGAACAAATGGAAGGGAATGTCGTGTTGTTTTTGGTGGATAGACCTTGCCTTTCGATGCTCGTTCCACAATTTCCTTCTTCTTAGGGGCCCTTCTAACGAAATAGGCTACTGCCTTACGTTGAGCTAATAGCTCTTCAGCACCCTTAATTGTATCAATATATCCCAACTGGATTCTCTGATCATCAATTAAATGTTTTATTATAATTTTTTGAAGATCATAGGGATCTTCGTCTCCAACTATTAGAATAAAGTCTTTATTTGAATCTGAGTGGATCAAGCCAAAGGCAGCTTCCATGTTTTCAACTTTTTCTATTATGATATCTTTACTGCTTTCATAAATGATATCGATTTCTTTGATATTTTTTAAAACATCTATCAGATGGTTTAGCGACCCTACAATAAAGGGATACCACGTATATACTTTTACTTCGGGGTTATTTACGTAATCTAGAAGAATACAAGGCATAACTTTTGCATTTAATTTTTTGAGGCCAGCCCACCTATGGTGACCGTCCAAAATAACGTATCCTTCCTTGGATACTAGGGCGGCTTTCCAAAAAATGCCGGAACTTGTCACGCTTTCGATGAACGCTTCCAATTCGTTAGGATCTAACTCTTCATGAGGTTTAAGCAGGTCTAGATCCAATAATTCGAATGACACGTCCAATTCAGGTTTTGCCTCTTCTGGTTCAGTTCGTATTTCAACGAATTCGGGCATTATCATCCCCCAAATCGATTTACCTATATTCGACTTAACTCATTTACAAATAGGAAAAGAAGAATATTTAAACAAAGTGCCTAAGTTAAGAATATGTGGCTAATTAGCAGCTATATGCCTTAGATTAATTATCCAGATTTCTTAATTTCCTTGGTTTTCTTTTTCTTTTTCTTTGACCTGCGTCCACATCTTCTCGGCATATGGAGGCATCAGCACGTTAATAGGTTAAAAATATCTTTCTGTTTGCCCTTAATTAATGTTACTAATATCGAGTATCCTAAAATTTTACTGCTGCAAATAAACGAAGTTATCTGCTTTTTAAGGATTTTACCGCCATGCTGTCTGGGATTTCAGGAAATATTGCTACCAGAAAAGATAGGTTGCCAAGCGTATGAAAACTACAAAAATAAAATTGCAAATTAAATTCTTGACTATATTCTCCGGATACGTTGTTACGTAACGTTCTGCCTAAATGTTGTTAAAAAGTCTTTTACTTCAGCCTTAATAGTTTCAAGGGGTTTACTTTTGGTTAGTGCACTAACGATGAAGTTTGCTATTTTCTTCATCTCTTTTTCTTTCATCCCAATCATTGTAACTTCTTGTGTTCCAAGTCTGACCATTATATCAACTATGATTCCAGCTTTCTCGAGTGTACTACAAATTTTCCTTCCTTCTTCGAGAGAATTGACGGGTAAATATATTTGGTGACTTTCAGTGAAGCCTAGATCGGCATATGCAACACTTACTCCATTTTTATATAACTCTTCAGCGAGAGTTTTAGCGTTTTTTACGACTTGTTTGGCATAGTTGGATCCATATTTTTCATATTCTTCAAGAGCTGCACCTAAAGCCGCTATTCTATGTAGATGTGGATTGTCAACAAGTACTATTGGAAAGCCTAAGACTTCCCAGAGTTTTTTCTCCTCTTCTTCACCACTGCCTATAATAATGCCGCCTTGAGGGCCTGGGAAAGTTTTATGAGTACTGCCAAAGAGAATTTGTGCTCCTTCCCTTAAGGGGTCTTGGAACACTCCTCCAGCAATAAGGCCTAGAACGTGGCTTCCATCGTAGGTTATAGTTGCTCCGATTTTTCAGTTGCTTCTGAAAGTTCTTTTACTGGGTGAGGAAATAGGAATAAGCTTTACCCAAATATAATAAGTTTTGGTTTTTCTTTCAACATAAGTTCTTTTGCTTTTTCAACTTCTATGTTCATTTTTCTTTTATTGAATGAGAAATATAGTGGTTTCCTGCCTAGCTTTTCCAAGTTTATGGGGTAGCCGCCGTCATCAGGTGATACCAGCATAACTTTGTCGCCTATATTTGTAAAAGCTAATATAACTGCTAAAACCGCTATGTTACCGCTTAACGGTTCTACAAACGCGAATTTTGCTTTAAAGATTTTTTGGCTATTCTACGTGTTTCTTCAATTATTTTATCGCTATAGTTTGTTCCACCATAAACTCGATGAAGATTTACATATCGATGGACAATATCGGAGCAAAGCAAATGTCTAGAGGACTTTGTCATTATATTTTCACTAGGTATTAGGTTTATAGTTTCCTTACGATATACTGTGTGTTTTTCAACAGGCTCGGATATTTTACCCACATCTAGACCCTCCAATTTTGAAGTAGAAGTTTACAAACTTAAAAATTACAAGATAATGGCAGGTAGACTTTAGAAGACAAGAGTATTTTAGAATTCGGGCTATTTAATTTTGGCTTTTGGTTTTAAAGAAGGCATTGAATAGTCCTGGAAACGTTTGAGGGAAGAGTAAAGCGATTTTCATTAGTTGATGCCCGATTTTATAGGCTACCATTTCGTTTTCTGGTAGTAATGCTTTTAAAATTCTTCCGCCTTTAAATAGGTATTGCTGTCCCGGTAGGAAACGTCCTTCCAATATTGGAGATGCAAAGACCTCTGTGAGTCTGAGAATCAGATTTCTAAGGTAGATACTTCTTATTTTTCTAGCTAGTTTTCGAGCTCTTAATAAAAGCCTCATTATTTGGTAGCTTTTGTAATTATAGTAGCCTTTTTTTATAAGTTGTTTTATGAAATCCTTATCACTGAGATTTACATTGATTCCAAGTTCCATTAGCTCTTCCTTTGTAATGTTGATGTATTTGGATTTATAGTCATAGATTATGTCAAGTGCATCGTCGAGCATTCCTAAGGCTAAGCCTAGAGTTTCAGCTAGGTCGTTAAGGTATTTTCCAAAGTTAAATTTTCCTAAGAGAAAGTATAGTTTGAAGAAGCAGACAGCTTTTTTATAAAGAAGCTTTTTCATTTCCTTTGTGGTGAGAACTTTGCTTTTCCTTTTGATATCTAATACCGCGCTTTCGTAAAGGTCCCATACAACTTTTCGAACTCTATCATCATAATATTTGTAGACATTTTCTATGAATTGATTGGCCCAGAGGTGTCTTAGAGGTTCTCCAGGTTTGAATTCGTAGGAATTATTAAAAGAATCGATTACGACTTGAATTTCATTTTCAAGGAACTCGTTACATTTATCGGCTGTCATTTTAGGGTCATCTAAGATATCGTCAACTTGCCTAATGTACGCCCAAGCTAATGACCACGTTTCGGAACCTATTCTCTCTGGAACTAATTGACTTCCATACGTTAAGAAGTCTCTGTATCTAAGGTACTTGCGAGCTGTGCTGACCTTGAAAACATAGGATGGATTTTTTAAGAGAATGTAATGTCCACTTCCCTTGTTTACAATCAACATTTAGATCAACCATGGATGTTCTGTAAAATATTTGAAAAATATCTATAAAAAAGTATCTTACAGACCTGAACGTTCTTAGAATTTTCTTTTTCGATAAGTTACAGTTTTAATCGGCTTTCAAAAAGTTAATTTCATAATTGATATCAACATGCAAAAACATGGCATCTGTTTAAGCTTGTTACAATATTTAATGTAGGAAGCTTACTTGACTTTATAGTGTAAAATATCATGGTTAAATGTGTTAAGGAAAATTAATTCGATTTTATAGGCTAAAATTTCCTTTGAGTGGCTTATTAATTATTTCACTATTTTATGGCTATGAGTATTTTATGAGCATAAAATTTAATAATAGTGCTACTAATATTATATTCGACTATCACTTAACATTTCGATTTAAGTTCGTTAATAAACGAATTAAAAGTTGCGTGATTAAGGTGATTAAAAAACCTCATCTAATAGTTATGTGCATTTTTGCAGATGAAGAAGAAGTTAGGAACTTAACAGAACATATAGAGGACGTTGCAGCCATTAATATGCGGTTTAACTTAGATTGGAAGAAAATTAGAGAAATAGTTGAACTTCTTGATGAAATGCAAACAATAATAATTCGAAGATAAGAAATTTGTTATAACAGCACATTAATACTTATTTCATGGGTCAAAATTAGATACTCCACAATTATTCAGATAAATTACAGGTATTTAAGTCTTTACCGCCTCGCAGCACGGTTCGAATTTTCATGGAAAACTTTATAAGTAATGTTCCGTATGTATAGTTGCTTCGCCCTCTGACTAATTTTTGGCTTGGAGGAGCGGGGTAATACGCAAGAAAGAGGTAATAAAGTTTGGAAACTAGTCCAAAATTTGTGAAAGTCTCAGATCTTTCCCCACGTAGCCGTAGAGTAAATTTAAAAGTGAAAGTCATCGAAAAAGGAGATGTCAGAGAAGTTACAAGTAGTAGAGATGGTAGTAGCCATAGAGTTGCAGAAGCAACTGTTGGTGATGAAACGGGAACAATACTTATGACGTTATGGGACAAGCATATCGACGATATATCTGTAGGTGACATTTTGAAAATAAGTAATGGTTATGTTTCTCTTTTCAGAGGAACAATGCGTTTTAATGTCGGTAGATATGGCACTTTTGAAAAAATCGACGAGGAAGATTTTGAAGTAAACGAAGAAAACAACATGAGTTTAAGGGAATTTTCTCAGCCCAGAAGAAGATTTAGCGACAGAGGTAGAGGCTATAGTGGCTGGAAGAGAGAAAGAAAAGAAGGAAAGAGAAGAAGATAACTTCTTTTGTACGAGTTATAGCTGGTTTGAAACATGCAGGAATCCACTGATGTAAAAATATCACAATTGACACCGGAATCCAGAAATGTTAATCTCGTTGTTAAAGTTTTAGAAAGAAGTGAAGCTAGAGAATTTTACTCTCAGCGTTCCAGAAGACATTTGAGAGTTTGCGACATAACTGTTGGTGACGAAAGCGGGATTATAAAAATGACGCTTTGGAACGAACAGGTCAATGATTTTCACGTAGGTGACATTGTAAAAATTACAAATGCTTACACAGTACTTTTTAAGGGACATATGAAACTACAAATAGGGAAAAATGGAAATTATAAAACGATTTCAAGAGAAATTACAAAGGTTAACTTAAGTAATGATATGTCAGAGGCTACATACCAAGAGTAAAGAAGTAGAAATATATGGATGTAGGGTGTTATAGGCCTCTAAAATCTTTTTTATTTTAGCATTCATTATTACAATTACTAGGTTATTGTCGAAATTAGTTTTTGAGACACATTGACTTTTGTTACATATTAGCTGTTTTAATGTTAAATTAGAGAAAGTTGTCATCGACAACTCTTTAAATGGGCTTTTAAATTTTTAAGATGGCTTAACTTTTGTAAACCGATGACCTTTTTTCAATTGTTAGTTGTAAATCTTTATAAGTAACAAGAATCGAAGTTATATGTTAGCACCTAGTAGGAGCGATTGTTTTGAAGAGATTTCTATTTAAGGTTTGCATGGCTGGTGAAGGCGGCGTCGGAAAAACTAGTTTAATAATAAGATTTTGTCAAAATAGATTCACAGAAGAATACAAACCGACTTTGGGTGCTGACTTTGCGGTTAAAAAGGTAAAAATTGGTGATATGGAGGTCACTTTGCAGATTTGGGATCTTTCAGGTCAGGAACGCTTTGAGATAATGAGGAAGTATTATTTTAAAGGAGCTTCCGCGGGAGTGTTGGTTTTCGATGTTACTCGCCCAGAAACCTTTCTCTTAATTAACAGGTGGATAGAAGCTTTCTACAAGCATAGCGGAGGAGGATTTTTAGTTCTTGTTGGTAACAAAATAGATCTAGAAGATAAAAGACTAGTTCCGCCACAAGCTGGAGAAATGATTACAAAGTGGCTTAATATACCGTATTTTGAAACTAGTGCGAAAACTGGAGAGAATGTTTTTGATGTATTTACTTTTGTTGCTGAGAAACTTCTTGAGAAGACCTGGTAAATTTTTTAGCAAATTCTACTCCTATGTTTAACGCTTTTATATCTACTTCCCAGAACTTTTCTGGAAAAACTTCTTTTATTGTTTTTTCAACCAGTTCTTTATTGATTATTTTTGTTATTTGGATTAATGCTCCTAACATAACTATATTTGCGACTGTCTTTGTGTTCAAGTTTTCAAATGCTATTTTTGTTGCTGGAATAGCATATATGTTGATACTCTTTCTTTTCGGCCTCTCTAAGATGCTTGAGTCGTATAATAGTATACCATTGGGTTTTAATTTATTCAGATATTTTTCCATGGCTTCTTTAGACATTATAACTAATATGTCAGGATTTATGACATGTGGATAAATTATTTCTTCATCACTAACTATTACTTCACTTCTCGCAGATCCACCTCTAGCCTCGGGTCCATAGCTCTGTGATTGTGCAACAAATTTTTTGCCATATATTGCAATCGTTCTGGCTAGAATTATTCCGGCTGTAATCATTCCTTGACCGCCTAGACCCGCGAAGATTATTTCTGTTCGTCCCATTTTAATAACACCTTAATATCTTATTTCTAACTCAATCCATGCTAATCCTGGCTTTTCAGGTTCTTTGAATTTCTTTTGCGAGACAAGTATTAATTCTTTATAGGTTTCTGTGAATTCCGGCAATTCCCTGTCTACGAATTCTCCTATTATTAGTTTTCCTCTTAGTTCTTCTCTGCTTAATCCTTTAGCATCTTTTACCTTTATTTCTCTTTCTTTAAAGAAGTTAATTATTTTTTGCGACGTTTCCATTTTGTTTCTTCGACCAAAATTAGTTGGGCATGGTGATACGACCTCTATAAAACAGAATCCCTTCTTTTTTAGTGCCTTTTTCATGCTGTTAATTAAATTGTAAACTTCTCGAACAGTCCATCTGGCTACATAGGATGCTCCTGCTGCTACTGCTAGTTCACATAGGTCGAAGAATCCTTCTATGTTTCCATAGGGTGAAGTGTATGTCCAAGCTCCTTTTGGTGTTGTTGGCGAGAATTGCCCGCCTGTTAAAGCATAATTTAGATTGTTTACGCAAATGACTTTTATATCTATGTTTCTTCTCGCTGCATGGATGAAGTGACCTATTCCTATTGCTCCTGTGTCGCCATCTCCTGTGAATACTATTACATTGAGTTCTGGATTGGCTAATTTTATTCCTGTGGCGTAGGCTATTGCGCGTCCATGCGTTGTGTGAAGTGAATCTACTTTAATGTATCCTGGTATGCGTCCTGAGCATCCTATTCCAGAAACCATTACAATTTTATTTATGTCTATTTTTAGTTGGTCAATAGCAGTTAATGTTGCGTTCATTATGATTCCTAGTCCGCATCCAGGACAGAAGATTGTGGGTAATCTTTCTTCTCTCAGATATTTTCTTATTGGGCTAACTTTCATTTTAATATCCTCCCTATTTGTTCAAGAATCTCGCTAGGAGCGAAAGGTTCTCCGCCTAATTTTGAATAAAAGTAGATTTCTGCTCTATTTCCAACAGCTTCCTTAACTAAGTGTAGTACCTGTCCCATATTTTGCTCTAAAACAAGTATCTTACTGACGTTCTCTGAAATTTTTTTGATTAATTTCTCTGGAAATGGCCATATTGTAATTAATCTTAAAAACCCCACTTTGTACCCCCGTTTTCTAGCGTTAATACATGCTTGTAGGACTGCCCTTGCGGAGCTTCCATAAGAAATAAGTATCATCTCAGCGTCTTCTATATATTTCATATCCCAAGACGTTATTTTTTCCGCATTATTTCTGATTTTAGCGGTTATTCTTTCAATTAGTTTTTTGTAGTTTTCTGGATCATCTGTTGGGTACCCACGTTCGTCGTGACTTAAACCCGTGTAATGTACTTTGTATCCTTTGCCTAGAGTGGCCATTGGTGGAACTAGGCTTTCATCGGCTTTAAATGGTAGGAATTCTTCTGGCGGTACTTCTGGGTGTTTTCTTTCAACTATTACAATTTCTTCCGGATCAGGTACTATAACAACCTCTCTTAAATGTGCAAGTACGGCGTCACTTAATACAATTACTGGTGTTCGGTATTCTTCGGCGAGGTTAAATGCTTTTATTGTCAGATCTAAGCATTCTTGGACAGACCACGGTGCTAAAGCTATTATTTCTCCATCTCCATGATGCCCCCATCTTGCTTGCATGATATCTGCTTGTGATGCCTTTGTAGGTAGTCCTGTGGAAGGGCCTCCTCTCATTACATTAACTATTACAACTGGTACTTCGCACATTATCGCTAGTCCAATGTTTTCTTGCATTAGGCTAAATCCCGGTCCAGATGTTGCAGTCATTGCTTTTACTCCTGTGAGAGAAGCTCCAATTGCAGCTGCAATGCTGCCTAGCTCGTCTTCCATCTGTACGAATACTCCGCCTATTAGTGGTAGCCTTGCAGCCATACTCTCCATTATTTCCGATGAGGGAGTTATAGGGTAACCGGCAAAAAATCTACATCCAGCTAATATTGCTCCTTCTACGATTGCATCATTTCCTTGAAGAAAATCGATCTTTCCTTTTCGATTAGTCACCTTTAACCCTTCCCATATTCATATAAGCTTTCTGCAAATTAAATTTATTGAAAAATAAAGGCAAAAAAACCTTTAGAAAAATAAAGTTTCTAAAACAAATCGTATTGAATTAGTGCTAAGAATAATATGTCGTTTATAAAACTTCATATAAATTCTGGTAGTTGTTAGAAAAAATCACACTAAACTGTTTTCAAACAAAAAGTTTTAATATTTACTTGGGAATGCCTAACATTGTTGAATTGGTTTTAATCGAAAATTTTAGCGTAAGAGACATTTATATGTGATCAATCTGAACCAGATATTACTGTTCGTCTTTAAGTGAAATGTAAGTGCAAAATTTAAATGCTAAAATATATAAGATGTGTGTTTAAATCCTAGTTGAATCAGCAGAGACAGCAGAAAGTAGTCCATGTGAGGGGTAAGTTTGACGTTTAAAAAGAGAAAGTTGAAAGTTACTGATAAATATACCGGCGAGGTTATTGCTGAACTAGATATTGATTCTATAGAGGATTTACGGAAGAAAATTAGAAAAGCACGAGATGAACAAAAAAATATTTCAGATAAAAGTTTTGAAGAGCGTATAGAATTTTTTAGAACTCTCGGGAGATTAATACGGAGAAAAAGTAGAGAAGTTTTGGAAATTTTAGCTAGGGAAGGTGGTATTCCATTAAAGTATGGGAGAATTGTGTTAAGAACAGTTACGCAAGCTATGTTGGTTATTGATTACTATGCTGATTTAATTCGTGAAAAAGATGTTGAGAGTTTTAAGGGTAGAGGTAAAGTTATTTATGAACCTGTGGGTGTTGTTGGAGGTATAACTCCTAGAAATGCCCCTCTTTTTCTTACAAGCTATGTGATGGGCACATCCTTAATATCTGGAAACAGCGTGATTCTTAAACCTTCAACAAAAACTCCCTTGGTTGCTCTTAAACTTAGAGAACTCGTCAAGGAAGTGGATGATTCTATACCAGTTGAGATCGGTATTTTAGATGGAATAACAGCTGCGAAAGAATTTATTTCAAATCCTCTTATTGATGCTGTTGTTCTGTACGGTAGTACCACTACCGGTAAAGATTTGCTTATACAGTTTGGTAAGTATTTAGAATCCACAAAGACTAGCTTCTACGGTGCTACCTTCATTCAAGGGAAGTTGAAGAAAATTGTTTTAGAGATGGCTGGTAACGATGCGGGAATTGTTATGTCTGATGTAGATGTCGAGGATGCTGCAAAAAAGATTGTTAGAGGCGCATTTACTAACGCTGGACAGCAGTGTATTTCGTTTAAGAGGATTATTGTTCACGAAGATGTTTCGAAAGAATTTATTGAGGTTCTTAAAGACGAAGTTAGTAAATTGGTAGTTGGTAACCCTCTTGATGATAAAACTGATATAGGTCCGATTGGTTCTCCAACCGCGCTCAATATAATTGATTTTATGGTTAAGGACGCTGAAAAACGTGGAGGAGAAAAAATAATTGAAGGTAAAAGAGAAGACCCCTTCTTTACCCCAACCCTTATAAAATTTGATAAGAGTCTTATTTTGGGCAAAAAGGAAGAAGAGAAGCCTTTTTTGTGGCGTGAGGAGGCTTTTGGACCTGTAAGGAGTATTGTTGAGTTTTCAACCGTCGAGGAAGCTATTAGACTTGCTAATGATTGTAAGTATGGGTTAAGGGCAGGTGTTTACTCTGGTGATATGAATGTTGCCATGGAGGTAGCTAAGCGATTAGAGGTTAGTTCTGTAATAATTAATGAGGATCCACAGTATTTTGATGTAAGTATGATGTTTGGCGGAATTAAAGATTCAGGAATAGGTGGAGCTGAATATATGGTTTTACATCTTACTAACAAAAAATATGTTCACATAGCTTAAATGGGTGTTTAAAATGAGTGAAGGCACAATAGAACCTATTGTTGAGGAAATAGAAAGTATTGTCGGATCTGAAAATGTTAGTTTAAGTAAAATAATAAGGTTAAGTTATAGTGAGGATGCTTCGCCTTTTCATGCCAGGATACCCGGTTTAATTGTTCGCCCAGCGGAGACTTTAGAGGTTTCCCAAATATTGAGGTTGGCTAATGAATATTTGGTACCTGTGGTTCCTGCCGGTGGCCGAAGCGGTATTTGTGGCGCCTGTTTACCTCGTGTGCCTAATGCTATTGTTTTAGATCTCACACGGATGGATAACATTGTTGAAGTTGATGAAGATTCTCAAACTGTTACTGTCCAAGCTGGTTTAAGATGGGCTGAGCTAATTTATAAATTGAGTAAATTGGGTTATAAAGTAGGGTTTAGAGGGCCCTTTGGAGGAAACGCTGGTACAGTTGGTGGATCTCTATCTTCTAATAGTGTGGGTTGTGGTAGTGCTAAATGGGGTAGTAGCGGTGATAGTGTAGTCAGTTTGGAAGTTGTTTTGCCAACTGGTGAAATTTTGAGGACTGGAAGTGGATGGAATCCTTTAGCTAAAAAATTTGCTAGATACGCCACATTTAATGATCTTACAGGTCTTTTCATAGGTGATCACGGGATTTTAGGCGTAAAAACTGAGGCAACTCTTAAGATTTATCCACTTCCCGAAGGTAGAGTTTTCGGCGACTTTGGTTTTAATAGTGTTGAGGCAGCTTCTAAGGCTATGTACGAGATTCAAAAGAGGAAGCTTGCTGAGGAACTTGTTTTAATGGCTGATAGGCACACTGTTTCGAGCTATGCCCCCCAATTGGCAGAGAAATATCCAGAGGTTGAGTCTGTTCTTGCTGTTATTATAGAAGAGGCTAGTGAGGAAATTGCTGAGGCTAAAAAGAAACTTGTAGAGAGAATTGTTCGGGAATGCGGTGGATTCTTTATTGGAACTTTCTTCTCCAGGCTTCATTGGGGTGAAATGTTTAACGTAGTCCAACCATTGTTTGAAGAGGGATACTGGTACAATACATGTCATTTAAGGCCTATTGCAATGTTTCCTGAACTAGTTAGGAAGGCCCATGAAATTTTCAGGAAATATGGAGTCGACAAGGATCCGGAGATAACTTGGGTTGCAAGTGCCCTCGGTATTGATAGGTGTCATTGCACTGGTTGGATAACACTCTTTCTAAAGAACCCGGAGAAAAAACATATTTTGGAGAAAACGTGGTCTGATCTTCGTAAGGTGATTATTGAAACTGGTGGTGTACCGTATTGGGCCGGTCTCCTCTGGGAAGAATATGTTTTGCCCCGCGTTCATTACGGGTTCTTTGATCTTTTGAAGAGGATAAAGAGAACGTTGGATCCGAACAATATTCTTCATCCATTAGTATTTGGGTTATAGAGGGATGTAAAATGGCGAAGGTAGAGTTTTCCAATGTTAAGAAGTTTGAGGAATTTCTGTATCTTTGTGGAAAATGTGGTGACTGTAGCTTAGCGGTTAAAATTGCCACTTCTAAGTCTCCACTTTCACATCCTTGTGCGGTTAAGAATGTACTTGGCTATGAGGCATATGATGCTCGTGGCAGAATAATTATTATCAAAAATCTTTTGAATGGTAAATTAGAGGTAAATGATGAGATTTTGGAGTGGGCTTATACATGTACTACATGTGGAGCCTGTAGAGAAACATGTTTAGCGGTTGAAGGCGGAATTGATACACCATCTATAATGGAAGCTTTAAGACGTGACCTAGTTTCCCAGGGATTTAGAATAGAAAAACATCTTTCAATTTTAGAAAACATTAAGAAGTTAGACAACCCTTATGGAGAACCTAAAGAAGAAAGATTGAGCTTTCTTGGAAATGAACTTTCAAATATACCTGAAAAAGCTGAAATTGCATATTTTATTGGGTGTACTTCATCCTATAGAACCAAGGAAATAGCTTTAGCTGCTGTGAAGTTATTGAAGCAGCTTGGAGTAGAATTTACAGTGCTAAGAGATGAGACGTGTTGCGGATCAATATTGTTGAGATATGGTTACGTTGATGAAGCTAGAAGTCAAGCCGAGAGGCTTGTTAAGAGGTTTAATGAAATGGGTGTAAAGACCGTTATCTTCACCTGTCCTGGTTGTTATAGAACCTTTAAGAAAGATTATCCTGAAATTCTTGGTAGAGAATTAGGGTTTGAGACCCTTCATTTAGTTGAATTCTTGGACAACTACCTAAAGGATAAAAACGTTGCATTTGAAGCAAGGAAAAGTGAAGTGGTTACCTATCATGATCCATGTCACTTAGGTAGACATCTAAATGTGTATGAAGCACCTAGAAATATTATACGTTTGGTTAATGGTCTAACGCTTGTTGAAATGGAAACTATAAAGAATTTTGCCCACTGTTGCGGTGCTGGGGGTGGTGTTAAAAGTACTTTTCCAGATCTCGCATTAAAAGTGGCTAAGGACAGGATAAGTGAAGCTTTAGAGACTGGTGCAAAGATACTTTTGTCTGCCTGCCCATTCTGTAAATTGAATTTAAAACAAGCAGCTAATAATGGAATAAGGATTTTAGATGTGGCAGAGCTGCTAGCTGAAACTTATGTTGGCGAAGTTGTGGAAGTTGCGCCTAAAGTTGTAGAAGTGGTGGAAGTAACCCCTGGTATGAAACTTATGGACTATTTGAATGAGCATGTTGAAATATTTAAGGGATTAAGAGTGGGTTGTAAGTTTAATTACGAGATTGTTGATTGGAAAACTCAAGAACCCAAGTTGAAATTTTATGTGACTGTACTTGAAAGTGGAGAAAGGCCCAAGATTAAAATTTCTAAAGGAGTTGCAGATAATCCAGATGTGACCATAATTATTTCTGAACCTGCAGCTGAAAAACTTGTTGAATGCAAAGAGAGAAGTGAATATGCAGAGTTATTTGGAAACTTTTTCAACGAGCCAACGGACGAAGAGTATATTGATGTTATTCTTCATAGGAGTACCAAGGAGCTTATGAAAATGGGTTACGGAGAGTTTGCCAGGGAAGCAGGGTTAATTTAAACCGTGTATCGGATCTGTTAATTACGTAAATCATAAGGTTTATAGAAACAAGTCTGTTACTTAATGTGCACATGCAAGTTGCGAAAGATCATTTGTAGTTATATATGGAGTATTGGGGAGTTTGTCATGTCAAGAGTATTTTTTGCTGATATTAGAAGTGGTTTTGGCTACAATTTACTTGATAAACTGGAACTTTTAATGAATAAGTTGGAGTTGGAGAAGAAGATTGGTAGAGGAGATGTTGTTGGAATAAAGACGCATTTTGGAAGTCTAGGAACTACTAGGCATCTTAGACCGATGTACATTAGGGCAATTGTCGATAAAGTTAAGGAACTTGGTGGTAAGCCTGTTGTTGTTGAAACTTGTGGACACGGTTATGGCGGCGGTGTTTGGGGTGTAAGAGCTACTGCCACAGGATATTTGGATGTTGCTGCGAGAAACGGATTTACTCCTCAGTCTTTGGGTGCTAATATTCTTATTTTGGATGGACAGTGGGGTCTTGACTTTTTTACATTTGAAATTAAAGGTAATAGGTTGTCAAAAGTGTATTTACCTAATGGTCTCAGGGGAATAGATTTTATGATCGTTGCCAGCCATTTTAAGGGGCATGACATGGCTGGTTTCGGCGGCGCGTTGAAAAACTTAGGTGTTGGACTTGTTGCTAAGCCTAGTAAGGGTTTGGTTCATATAGATGGCGAAATAAGGCTTGAAGAAAGTGAGGATGTTAAGTGTACTGGTTGTGCTCGATGCGCAGAGGTTTGCCCAGTAAAGGCGGTTACGATGGTTAATGGTAAGCCTGTTATAGATTTTGAGAAGTGTATTTTCTGTGGTTTTTGTTATTCTAGACTCATATGTGAACCTAGGGTTCTTAGGCCTAAGTGGACAAGTAGTGAAGAAGGTACCATTAGATTTGTTGATAATGCTTTCGGAGTTATAAGTTATCTCGGTAAGGATAATTTTGCTTATATTAACTTTGTAATTGATGTTACACCGTACTGTGACTGTGCTCCTTTTAGTGATCAGATTATAGTGCCTGATCAGGGAATTTTGGCTTCTTTTGATCCGGTTGCTGTAGATAAAGCTTCATACGATCTTGTAAATCAAGCTCCAGGTATTCCTGGAAGTGCTGCTGAAGAGAAAGACGCCATGAAACCGGGAGTTGACAAGTTTTCTAAGATTTTTGGTCATAATTCTGCTGCTTTACAGTTGGAAGTTGCAGAGAAACTTGGTTTGGGAAGTAGGGAATATGCTTTAGAATGGGTGATTCCTGAAGCACAAAAAGAAGACATGAAGAAAACATAGAATCTACCTTTACAAGTTGGATTTATGCTATTTTATTACCCACGGGGCAAACTTTAATGCATATGCCGCAGATCTGTTCTCCAATATTTGGTAGTTTACTGAGTTCTTTCAGTCTACTATAACATTTTTCAACGTCAAATACTTCATTTCGATCTACAGGATAATCCTTAAAGTTTGATGGTTTAAGCGCTCTTACAGGGCATGCATCTATACACTTGGTACATTTTCCGCATCTGTTTTCAAGGGGTTTTCCAGGTCTTAAAGGTATATCTGTTAGTACTGTTGCGAGACGCACTCGAGGACCGTATTCAGGCGTTATTAAAAGTATGTTTTTACCTATCCAGCCTAGACCTGCAGCTCTTGCAAATGCCTTATGTGATACATGTCCCATTGCGGATTTCTCGTCGATAACCATGGACGCGGGTATTGGCTGGGCGTTATATCCGTATTCAGTTATTTTTTCAGCAAGACGGAAAGTTATTTGATCAAGCAGCATATTTGCAGTTCTATAGGCATGTGCATACAATTCTCCCGGGTTTTCCTCCGTTATTAACTCAAAAACTTTTTTAGGTAGCGGAACCGCTATTGAAATGGCGTACTTAAAATTTTCCATCAAATTTGAGGGATATGTTTTAAGCGTACTTAAAAGTTTTAAATCTGCAATACCAACTAAAGTTGCGCCGAGTGAATGTGCTAATTCTAACAACTGATTTGTAAAATCTTTACTCATTTTGAACCCATTCTCCTTCTTACGATCATTTTAATTTTAAGGTTTTGCGAGTTAAGTTAATAAGCTGTTTGTGAGAGTTGTAAGTTGGATGATGAAAGGACTACCGACTGTACTTCTTATGATGAGCTCTGGCTTTCCTGACTACTTAATAATATCAAATAATTCTTATTTCCGCTTCTCTCAATATTCTTCTTTCTTCTGGTTTTATTTTTGCCACTACTTCGATGTATTGATCTAGATTTGATGACCGGAGTTTTCTCTGTAATAGTTCTTGTATTTGGAATATACCACTGCTATTGTTCATATGAACTTCTATTCGCACTGGTTTTTCTTTTCCTCTTTTTATTTCCACATAGTCTATGGCAAGTGCTGATATGCTGTGTATGCTAACTTCTCCAAGCGCAAAGGGTATTCTTGCTCTTCCTTTTGCCATGTCTGTCGCATCTGCCACTCCTATTATTCCTGCTTCAACTGTTAGTGCTGTTACATCTTTATCATGCGCGTAAATTGCATGTAACACGTTTGCTAAAACGTGGATTCGTTTTTCAACATCTTCTCCATATATTTCTTCTAGGATTCTTTCTACTATTGGTTTTGCTATCCATAGAGAAAACTCGTAGTGATGTTCTCTATGAACTATATGTCCTACATCGTGTAGATATGCTGCTAATAGTACTGTTAGTCTTGCATCGTCTATGTCGCCAGTTTTTTCTTTTATTGTATTTGGTTCAATGCCAGCTTCGTAGAATAGATCTAAGATTTTCAAAGCGTTCAGACTAGTAATTATGCTGTGGGTTTTTCCATGATCGTTGTATCTTAGTCTTCCTACAGCTGCTATGTTTACTGCCTCAAGTAGATAGTTTATTTCTCTATCGTTTAATAGGACTTCCAAGGCTTTTTTGCATTTTTCACTTTTAGACACTTGTTCTTTGAGTTTTTCGACTAACATCTCTTGAAATGTCAGTTTATGAATTTTATCTTTCTTCTGCTTTCTTTTCATTACGAAATCACTTCCTAGAAATTTACCGTAATTTTGACAGTTTATGTTGAACTAGAAGTGGAAAGAGTTTTAATATTTGTTTTTACAAATTTTAGTTATAACGGGGGAATATGAAATTGGAAGCTTCTGTACACAAATTGTTAGAAGAGGCTGAAGAATATCTGAGTAAACAGAATTATTCGAAAGCAGCACATAAATATCTTGAAGTTGCCAAAATATTCGAAAAGAATGGAAAAACAAAAGAGGCAGAACGTTACCTTAAACTTGCTGTTGATAATTTTGTCATTGCTGCTAATGAAGCCAGACGTGTTAAATCCTTCAGAAAAGCAGCAGAAAACTCTCTTATGGCCCTGGAAATATATGAAAAGTTAAAAATGACGGAAAAAAGAGATCCACTAGTTTTAAATATAGCTTCCGACCTTGCAAATGCCGCCAACGAATACTTAATGTGGAAAGAAGTTAGAGGTGCTGCTACTTGCGTTGCTATTTCAAGTTTGATATATTTTGCTGCCAGTAAGATTGACGATGCAAAGAGGATTATTAAAAGTTTTAAGGAGAAAATTTCCGCTGAGGATTTTGAAGCTAATAGAATATTGAATGTTGCGTCCTTAATTCAAAAAGTTGTTGTTGATTCTGATGCTTCAACATATTCAGAAGTTGAAGGACTAGTAAATTCTGTTTTAAAACCTATGCTTCCACTTATTAAAGGTAACATGTTTGTAAAAATAATCGATGAAGCGATGCAAACCATTGTCAGTAGGGTTAAGAAAGAAATTCGACTTCCAAAGATCACTCCTGCTCTTCGTGTTCCACTCGATTTAACTTTTAATACGCCGTTTGATGTCACTCTAAAATTGAAAAATGTCGGTGAAGGTGAAGCTAAAAACGTAAAAATCGTTTTCAACGTGCCAGAAGAAATAAAAATTGTTAAAGGAAAACGAGAAACCATTATTGACACGCTTCCTGCCAATGGAGAAGTGGAAATAAAAATAACCTTAAATGTGCCAAGTAAGGATGCGGAGAAGGAAGAATACAGTATTAGTGCGGATCTAGAATATTTTGACATGGTTGGAACAGCGTACTCAACTACCATAGGTCCCATGAAAATTACATTACACCTAGTTCGGGAAAGCGAAAAATTAAAAGAAGAAATTAGAGATATCATCAAGCGAATGTTAGATTTAAAGGGGAAAATTAGAAATTTCCCCGAAGTTCTTGAATACGTATTTCTCCGGTTAATAGATGACGTAAAAAACGTTGTAAACAAAAGCGAGGATCTCTTACGTAAAGAAAAACTAGATGAAGTAAAAATCAACCTTAGGACTGTAGACTTTGTTCTTAACGAGATATCGCAACTACTTGCTGATAAGGGATTCGAGGAAAAAGTTAAACTTTTGAAAGAGCAAATTAAAAAAGCTGAGAAACAAGAAAACGTTGCTATTAGAACTTTAGAGGATCAATCTGAGGAAACTGGAGGATAAGTGTTGTTTAAAATACTGATACTTCCTATAGGAAGTGTTCCAAATAAAATTCTTAGGGGTATTTGTGAAGCATTAAAGGAAGTTTACGGTGCAATTTGTGAAATTTATCCAGAAAGTCTTCCTGTTCCCAGTGAGGCTTATTCTCCAGAAAGAAAGCAGTATCATGCTTCGTTTTTTGTATCATTGGCAGAAAGTTACGCAAGGATGTTGCATTTTACGAGAGTTGTAGCTATTACTGATGTTAATCTTTTTGTTCCAGGTTTGAATTTTGTTTTTGGCCAAGCTAGTTTACATGGGCTTGGTGCTGTTGTTTCTCTTTTTATGCTTAGACCTGAAGTTTACGGTGAGCCTCCTGATATGGATCTTCTATTGGAAAGGGTTGTTAAAACTGTTATCCACGAGATTGGTCATACGCTTGGTCTTAATCATTGTGATAATCCCAGATGTGTTATGAGGTTTAGTAATCATGTTGGAGAAACAGATTTTAAAACCAAAAATTTCTGTTCAACTTGCAGGAAGAAGGTTGACCGAGCTTTAAAAAAGTACCTAAACGAATGAAAAGGTGAATTTAATGGATGTTGATTTAGACACCATAAGAAGTATGTTCTTAAAAAAGGTTGAAGAATTTAAGTTGAAAATGTATTCTAATAATAAATTTGTCCGAATTCTTTCTCGCACGGGCGAGTTGAGGTTTATATCGCTTGAAACATTGATTGTTTTCATTGTTTTTACTCCTTTGTTTTTGCTGCGTTTCTCTCCAGGTGTTATTTTACTCTCGAACTTTGTGGACGTTCTTTTTCTGTCATTTATTTCCTCCTCTCTCTTTATTGTTCTCCCAATAAACACGATCTTAACGCTCTTAGGGAGAAATATTGAGAAAAGGGCGTTAAAGAAAGAGAAAAATCTTTTAGAACTAGGTAAAAACATAATAAATGAGGAGTTAATGTTTTTTCAGCAACATTTAGATGTAAAGGTAGAGTTACAAAGAGAGTTAAGTGAAGAAGACCTTATAGATATGATTATTGAGAATAGTGGAAAAAAATTGGCTTATGGTCCTCGTGATCTAGTGTTTCGCGCAAAAAACAACATAGATCTCATCATTATTGATTCTGGAGTCTTTGATAATCGGTACGGTCGATTTTTGATCTTTCAGTTTAGTTATCCCTTAAGATTAGAAAAGCCAATTTTAACGACAATATCGGAAAATGAGGAAAAAAGCGAAAGACCTGCTAACGAGGGGGAAGAAGTACCAGAGTGGTATGACAAGCTCGTTTCTCTCCTCAAGAGTTATATTAATTTATCTAATAGTAAAGAAATTCTTCTACGGTTAGAAAATAATAAGTTAGAGATAGCTATTTGTGAGTATCAGCCGTTAGGTTCTCCCAGATATTCGCAGTTCCTACGGGAACTAAAGGATTTTGTTTGTAACGAGCTTAGTAGTTGTTATAATGTTAATTAGTAAGTCTTCTGGGTGGAATGTTGATGTAGTGAAGATTTGAGACGTTTGCTCCCCTAAATACAGTGATACAACTTCTGGTAGGATTTTATGTATGGGAATAACTCCTTTGTTAACTCCAGTGCACCAACTGTGAACATAAATGTAAAAGACCTTATCCTTGTATCTATAGTGTGCTGAGAAGAAATCGTTTGGATGCAAGGGCGCTTTTTTGACGTAGAAGGGCCAAAGCTTACATGCAGTTGGTTTATCTTCTTGTATACTACAGATATTCCCGTCTTGGAATATGCATGTTCCACCCTTTCTCTTTAGATAGGGGATCCCTCTTTCAAATTCTATGACGTTACTACCGTATTTTTCCATCAGTTTTTGCGCTTCACTGAGGCTTAACGGGACTTTAAATTTACGACAACATTTGCCGCATGCAAAACAAGACCATGTTGTAACAAGTTTCCAAGGGATTAAGGGCATTTAAATGCCCTCACCCTTTTAAGCTTAATGCGATGAAAGCTTGACGTATTTTTGACACATTTTTTAGAAGAAAAATTATTTAAAAAAGTATTGACTTGCATCTATTGTTTTCTTTTTTCCTTTAGAAACCAGAAAACCAGGAAATCTTTTTCGGACGCAAAATAACTTCTCCATTTTTCTGCTTCTTCTTCATCAAGAAACCAAAATGTATAAAGTATCCCTGAGTTTTTCCATTTTATTGCTGAGGGCGGTATTGGTGGTTTTCGAGGGCTTTCTCCTTGTGTAAGGACTACTAGCCGCCATATGTATTTATTGTTGTTTTCTCTGGTTTGTTGGAGCATATTCATACCCTGTTCCCCTTTTAAGCCGATTTAATTCACATATCTTTGTCTTTATAAATAATACGATAGAATCGATAGCGCAGTGGTCTTAAGTGGCGCCATTTCTATATATTAGTTTGATGATAAAATTAGTTTAGACGAGACCTTCTTTTTTGCACCATTCTATTGTTCGTGTCATTCCTTCTCTAAGAGTATATTTCGGCTTGTATCCTATACTTTTGATCTTCGAAATGTCATAGTGGCGATGTGTAAGTATTGTTTCTAGAAATTCTTTACTCATTTTTGGTTTTTCGCCTGTGAACTTAGCTTTTATCTCTGAAAGAAATACGCCAAATTTTGCTAAAAATACTGGTATATGTTTTACTTCTCTTTTAATCCCCAAGTAGTCTAGGATAAGAAAGTACAGTTCTTTTAATGTTATTGTTTCCTCGTCGGCAGCTATGAAAATTTCCCCTTCTGCCCTTTTTTCGTAAGCAAGTAAGAGAAGTGCATCAATTAAGTTTCTAACGTATATTTGATGGGTTAATGTTTCTCCTGAACCGATTATTGGTAGTTTTCCTTTTGCTATTAGGGGTATTAGAACTCTGTACTGTGGTGATCCTTCTCCATATGCTGGAGCAGGTCTTATTATAGCTATTGGAAGGCCATTTTCCTTATGTGCATTTAATACAATTTTTTCTGCTTCTAGTTTTGTTTTCCCGTATGTTGTGAATGGCCTACAAGGTGTTTCCTCGTTTGCTATGCCTTTAAATTTTCCTATGACTGATACAGAGCTTGTGAAAATGATTTTTGAGTCGTATTTCAAACATTTATCTACTACGTTTCTTGTTCCTTCAACGTTAACAGAATACATTAGTTCTTTTGGTGCTGAATAACTTACTATTGCAGCGAGGTGAAAAACCAGCTCTGGTTGAACTTTTTTAAAAACTTCTTCGAGGTTCGCATTGTCTCTTATATCACCTATAATTACTTTTATGCCCTCTATTTCAAGGGGATCTATTGCGTAAACCGTAATGTCATGACTTTCTTCCTTTAATTTTTCGATTAAATGTCTACCTATAAAACCAGTTCCGCCTGTTATCAATATTTTCATTTTAAACATCTCCAAAACTTTCAAAATGTTACCTTTAGCGAATTATGATGATGAAATGATATATATATATATTAACTTCTTAAAAAGGGAAAATTGAAATATATGGGTTTTTCCTAAAAGGGTAACTCAGCAGTTTTGAAATAGTTAGATTTATATATTGTTTTGTCTCTTTATGTGTATTATGTCTAAATTTGAGAGGCTTTATAGGGTTAAGGAAGTTTGTGAGATTTTGAGAATTGATAGGAGAACGCTTTGGAAGTGGATTAAGGAGGGGAAAATCAGAGCTATCAAACTTCCAAGCGGCAGACATCGTATTCCAGAAAGTGAAATTCGAAAAATAGTGGGTGGAAGTGGTGGGAGAAACAGTTAAACTTACTGCATGTTTCAAAATCGAAGGAGAAGTTCCTGACATGTTCAACTTATATAAGCAACTTGTAAATGAATTGTTGAACTACGCTTTCTTGAAAAACATAACTTCTTTTAAAAGGCTTAAATCAGAAAAATACTATGAAATGCGGGGAAAATATCCTGAATTTCCATCTCATTATGTTTATACTGCTTGTCAAATGACGTGTTCAATATACAAGTCCTTTAGAAAACTTAAAAGAAAAGGTAAAGCCAAAGGAGATAAGCCTGTATTTAGAAAGGATGTTATTATGCTTGACGATATTCTTTTCACTTTAAAACTTGATGACTGGGTTGCTGCAATAGCAACACCGAACGGAAGAGTTAAGCTTAAACTTCTACATGGAAAATATCATGAGAAGTTTAAATATTGGAAAATTGGACAAGCATGGCTAATTAAAAGAAATAATGATTTATTCTTAAATGTTGTTTTCTCGAAAGATGTTGAAGTTGAGAAGCCAATTAATGTTATTGGTGCGGATGTTAATGAAAATAATGTTACTATAGCTAAGCCAAATGGCTTTGAACGTAGGGTTACGGGGGAGAAAAATATTAGAATTGCTTATTTTTTGAAGCGTAGAAGGATTCAGTCTAAAATTAAGGGTGGGAAAATTAGGAGGAAACTTTTAGCTAAGTATGGTGAAAGGGAGAAGAATAGAGTTTTGGATGTTTATCATGTAGTTGCGAATTGGGTTGTTAAAGAAGCTTTAAAGTCAAACTCGGCAATAGCATTGGAGGACATCAAAAACATTAGGAAGAGGATTAAGTTTTCTAGGGAAATGAATGGTAGGTTGCATAGGTGGAGTTTTCGCAAACTTCAAAAAATAATTGAATATAAAGCTAAGTTGAATGGAATTCCCGTAGTTTATATTGATGCTAAGGGCACTTCTACTTACTGCCCGATATGTGGGGCAAAACTAAGCCCGAATGGGCAGTACAGAACAATGAAATGTAAGAGATGTGGTTTAATAGCTGATAGAGACGTTATAGGAGCATGGAACATTAGGTTAAAAGTATTAAAAACAGATAGATGTGGCGAGCCCCGTTCCCGCCGAAAGCCTCCCAATGAAACTGGAGGGAGGAAGGGAGACAAAATATTACAAAATGTTAAGCCTCCTAGAACGGTTACGAGGTAGTTAACGTGAAGTGGTTCATGGAACTTCCAGATGTTTTTGAATCAATTAGTCATAGGATGAATAAACAATTTAATTCTTTTAGGAGAAAACTACTTCGATTGTACAATTTGCGTTCCATTTTTTTGGCTGATGCTTTTGATGCTGATGAGAAACTTGAGATATTTTATGATGATTCTGGTTATTTGATGTGCGAAATTCTCTTTAAAAAAAGCGGAAGAGTGGAAATTACTGCTTACTCGAGAGAAGTAGCCGAGCTAGATGAGTCAAAAGCAGGGATATTTGATTTTTTAGGAAAAAGAAAATAGAAAGAATAAAATAGCATTATACAGAGAATAATAAATTGTAAAAAGCCATTGTAAAAAGGGGATCTACTTGCATAGCTGGGAATTGAAGCTTGGAGAAGAAAAAGTAGTTTTCTACGATGTAAGTACAAAGCTTGGAAATGTTATTCTTAGACATTATTTAATTGATGATTTTAAGAAAAAGGGGAGTTTCCTTCCTTTAAGTTTTGAGTTAGCATGTGACGGGAAACGCAAGGCTGCTGAGTATTATGCAATTGTTCTTATTCGAACAATGAATGAGGAGCAATTTTTTGGAGCGATTTTTGAATGGTTAAGTTTAGGGCTTAGAGTAGTTGCTGTAACGCCAAAAGAACTTGCAGATCAACCCACAAATGTGATACTTTCAAGGATTGAAGATTTTGCAACCAAGGGGGAAAATGTAAAAGAAATAAAGATAATTATTTCCCAAAAGACTAAATTTTCGGATAAATAAGGTTCCGAATGAAAACATTTTAAAGGTAATTAGTGAATTGAATTTCACGTTAATTAGCTTGGTTGTGATTTTATGTCATGGAAAGAAGCTCCGTCGGAAGAGGATTTAAAAAACTTTAAACAATATGTGGAAAATGCTCGCGAAGATTTACATACAATAGCTAGAAACGATGCTGAAATGATTTCAAGTAAGGTAAAGGAAGATGATTACAAGGCTGCTGCTGAGTTTGTTCTTGACATGGTTATAAACTCTATACTTGTTAATAACACAGAGTCTCCTAGGAAAGTTATTGAGTTCATGAAGAAAAAACCTGAGAAGTATGGTAAAATTTTTGAGAACGAAGCCTTCAAAATCGCGGAAAAACTTCTGAAAGCATTTGAAGACAAAGACTTAGACATGCTTTCTGAAGCCATGCAGGAAATTGTAGATAAATTGTTCGGAAAAACTTCCCTAGAACTTAGATTCTCAACACTTAAAGACCTTCACTGCGCCTTCTTTACATACAAATGAGTTTATTCTCCCTGCATATATTTTTTGGGCTTTAATTTGAATAAATCTCTAAGTAAACCTTTAATAACGTCTACTACGCTTCTAAGCAGGAAATGCTTTACTGGTTCTAGCCCCTTCGCTGCATACTCTTCTGACCTTTCTATTCTGAACCAGAGAGGTGGATGAGGATCCCAACTGAACCATTTAAGTACGGATCTACGTAGTTTATATGCCGGCATGTATATGGTGAATTTTCTGAGAGCTGAAGCAAGTTCCTTAGGTTTCCCAGAAACATATATGGCTTCTAGATCTGATTTTGCTTCAAAAAATTTTGCAATAAAAAAGAGAAAAGTGAAGGCAATGAAAAAGTATAAGAGCCAAAATTGAACGAGGAATGGAAACTTGTAGAAAAGAAAAATTCTTAATATGTACTCTCCTATGAAGAGTATAAACAAGCAAAGTGGGTCTTTACCCTTAATGTGAGAAAATTCATGTCCAACAATGACTTCAAGTTCACCTTCGTCGCATATACCTAGGAGGCCAGAAGTTATAAGTAGTGTTGATCTTTTGGAAGAAATTCCAGCTGCTGCAGCATTTGGTAATAAAACGTTGGCTATTGCTATTTTCGGTCTATGTACTTTGAATTTATTGGCTAGAATTGAAACTAGCCTGTAAAGATCGATGTTTTTAACCTCTAGTTGTCTAATCTCTATGTTTATTCCTATGTCCTCTAGTGTTTCCAAAACTTTGAGGGGTGTTATTAGTTCTCCGAGAGCTATTGTTCTTTCGTAGATTGCTTGTTTAATCTCGGTAATTGAGCTTCCATACATGTGCAAAAACCATTGAAGATCTCTATATCGTGTTACTATTTTTACTAGTTGCACAATGTTATATTCATCTGTTATTTTCCATCTTCCCATCGAATAAACTATTTTATCGGCGTTAAAAAGAATGGCTAGCTGTATACCGATAGCCATTACGATGGCTAACAGAGGTTTTATAAAAAAGACGACGAGAATTATGAGATAAGCGAACATATATAACATTATCATGCTGTCGCTGAATAGACCAAGTGATCTGGGTGCTTTGAGTTTTTCCATTAATGGCGGTTTCCCAGTTATAAATAGCAGTGAAAGGACTGCATTCCCTTCTGTTCTAGCAAATGTTTGCCCAGTTCTTTTTAAATGATATACTATTGATGTTAGCCACTCGGAGGGACAAGTGGGTGGATAATATACCTCGGCATGTGGTTTTGTTGTTACAAAAATAGATATTTGAGCGTAGAGTTGTGGATATGCAGGACAAACTTCGAAAAACTTAACAACATATCCTTCTACAGTTCTTTCTACAGTGTATCTAAAAATTAGTGAGGACTTAGGTGCTATGTAATATTCTTCGATAAATCTCAGAAATTTCTCAAATTGAGACGGATCCAACTCTACTTCTAATGGAATTCTTATGGAGTCATATGATATACCCAATTTATTTCCACCTAAATTTAATGAAACCTAAAATATTATTAAGGGATTTCTACGTTGTTTGTAACCACTTGTGAATGATGGGTACTATGTCTACTAGGCATTTTGGGTTTTCTTCTTCAAATGTTTTAGTTCTAACCGTATTTGTTGTGAGGATTTTTCCTTCGAGTTTTTCAACAAGGTTTCTAAGAAGTTTTTCACCTTCGCCTATGGTAGGTAAAACGTGAGTTACGCATGATACAACTTCTTCTGCTCCGTTCTCGAGTAAGAAGTTTCTCGCTTTTATTAGGGTTGATCCACTTTTTGTTAGATCGTCTACAAGGATTATTTTCTTTCCTTTAACATTGGAGGCGCCGCTAATTATGACTGTGAAGCTGTCAAATCTTTGTTTTTTGAAGCCTTTGATTCCGAATCTTTCTTGAGCTCCCTCGTCTGGGGTTAGTAGTTCGTATAAATCTAAGTTGAATCTTTTTGCAGCTTCTTCTATCAAGGTTGGTACTGCAGATAATAGTTCTAGTTTGCCGTTTTCTACTAGTTTTTTCACCCAAGGTATCTTTTCTGGTGGATGCGGGTCTATTGTAACTACTTTGTCTGCCTTCATTAGTGTTAATTCAACTGCTAGCTTGGCGGATATTGCCTCTCCTGTTTTAAAGGCTTTATCTTGAAGAGCACATGGTAAAAATGTATAGAGCACAACTATTTCCTTAGGTGGTTTAAGCTCTTGATACTCGTATTCTTTATGTGCTTTTTCAAAGACCTTTATTGGATTTTTTAATATATCTAAGACTTGTAGGGTTTCCCAGAACCTATCGGCGGTGGTAAATTTTTCTTTATCCAGTTCTCCGCTGTAGGTTGCGCTTTGAACAACTAAAACTCGTTTTCCTTCAAGTTCTTCTAAGCCGTCAAGCCTTGTATAGAGGTCGCTATTCGGGAAGAACCGTTTTCCATCGTAGTTTAGTCCGCTTGTATGAATATTGTAGCCTAATTTCTTAAACTGGTTTGCTAAGTGCTCCGCACCAGAACATAGGACAACTTCCCATTTTCCACTCAAATTTTTTCCTCCACAATGCCTTATTGTTCCAGGTTTTTAAGGTAGATTACATCTTCTGACCAGTAGTAGAGATGCCAAAGTAAATATTTAAATTCTCGCCTACTATACCTTTTTCTAAGCTCTTTTGGTTCGACATTTTTGTAGTTATTTTTCTCAAAAAACTTCCTAACTTTAAAGTTATTTTTACCAGTTGTAGCCCAAAGACATTTAGCTCCTCGCCCCTTAAAGTAGAATTCAGCCTCTCTCAGTAAAGCACTTCCAATTCCTTGTCTTTGCCATATGGGATCAACAAATATATAGTAAATGTACCCATGAAGTTTATCCTTAAACCAAAAGCTTTCTAACTCCACCACTCCAACTACTTTTTCATCTACTTCAGCTACTAAAACCTTTTCGCAGCCACTGAGTCCCCAAGTTGCCCACTTAGCATCCAAAATATTATTAAAAGCTTTATACGCTACCTTCGACGCTTCCTCCCTATCTTCCTCCCTATAAGAGCGAACCTTCACTTTCAGCGACTTTGCCATCCATAATTCACCGAACTTTAAATAGCATTTAAGAGCAAGTTAATTAAGAACTAAACTCTATTTTAGGTTAATGTTTGACAGGTTAAATTATACTCATTTCATGTACTAAAGATACGGTAAGGATAATTAGCATTAGTTTGAACTTAAATTAAGTGAGTTGGAGGAACAGTTTTGACCCCCAACTATGTTGTTCCACGTTTAAAAATAGGGCAATTGCAGCTTCCAGTACTAATGCTTGGTTCTTTACCTTTTCTTGGCATTTCTTACAGGTCATTTGAATATGACGATGTATATAGAAAACGTTTTAGCAAAGAAGAGAATATTGTAGAAATTATATCGAAGGCCGTTGAATGTGGTATTGATGTTTTAGGCATTATGCCAGATATTGGTAATCCCCTTTTTGACAATTTACTCTCTGCTATTAGGAAAGTGGAAAATACATATGGGCTCGAGATTGGTCTTGGAGTTTGTATTCCCTTACCCATTGAAATAGATGGGTACGTTGACACATTTAGAAGATGGTTAACATATTATTATAGCGAAAAAAGACTTGTTGATGAGAAAAGACTGTTAGAGCAATATTTAAATGATCCAATTTTACAGTGGAGGAAGGGATGGCGTAGAGACTTTGCTAATGCTTTAAAATATAGAAAACCCTATACAGAAGAAGATTTAAAGAAAATTTCTATAAATCTCCAACGTGTTGAAGATATTTTGAAAATTTTTGATGGATATAAGTTGGTTTTTGTTGAACCAGGTTCGGAAACAGATTTTTTGGCTATCTCCAAGCGTTTAGATGTTCTAAATATCTTGATAGATTTCTTAAAAAGTAGATTCAAGGTTCCCGTAATTCTTGGTTCTCATCATGCAGGTATTACAATTCCAACCTTAGAAAAGTATCAATTAAATTTTGACGGTTTCATGACACCTATAAACATGCTGGGTGTTATGATGTTTCCATCAAAAGAACTAGCTCTCAGGGCTATTAAAAAGGCGACTAAGCCGATCATTGCTATCAAGGTTTTGGCTGGGGGTAAGTTAGAACCTTTAAAGGCTGTTAGATTCGCTTTAAAATACGTAAAATTTCTTATGGTAGGGGTAGCGTCAACAAAAGAGTTAAATATTCTAATAAAAGCTCTATTTGACGCTTTAGGTAATACTTAGATGATTAGCCATGAAGGCTAAACAATTAGCATTTGTAGCTGTTCTGGGTGCTCTTGGTGCATTATTAAGATATTTTGCTGCTATTACTGTTATTCCCGGTGTTGTAGAGCTTTCGCCGTCGTTTTTGATTCCTCAATTAGCTGGTATGCTTATGGGGTCTATTGGTGGTAGTTTGTGTGGAGTAATTGTAGGTGTGGCCGGCTCTGTTCGCGGAGGAGAATTTCCTTTAATACCTCTTTTAGGTAATATAGCTTTGGGGCTTTCAACTGGAATTGTGAAAGATTTTGTTAGCGATAATAAAAGAAAATTGAAAAAGCTCTTGTATGTGATTTCCGGCGCTTTTATTGGAGGATTTATTCCTACATTTGCGGTTTCTATACTTTTTGCACCAGCCTTTGCTGTTGTTTTTTATGCTTTAATTGATGCTTTTCAGGCTGGTCTTTGGGCGTTTATTGGTGTAATAGTGTTAGAAGTTCTTGAAAAATCTGGTTTAACTGGTTCTTAATATTTTAATTTTTTTGACAAGGCTTCCCAGAGCGCGTCTTGGACAGGTCTTTGGGCTTTTTTTGTTTTTCCGTCTTTTCTGAAGAATATTCTCCTCTTAGGATTATCTAATATGTGACCTATGATTTCTGCAAATATTCCTTTGCTATTTAAAACATCGACTATTTGCTGCGCTTTTTCTGGTTTTGCCGTTATTAGAAGTGCTCCACTACCTATTAGGCAGAGAGGGTCTATTTGTAGTAATTCACATATTTTTCTTGTTTCTTCACTAATCATTTTTCCTATTTTTTCTTCTTGTACTGCGAAACCCGTTTTGCTTGCATCTGCTATCTCATGTAAACCCCCTAGAACTCCTCCCTCTGTTGGGTCATGCATTGCGGTTACTCCACCAACTTCTACTGCTGTTAATGCATCTTCAACCACGCTGATTCTCCACTTATATTTTTTTGCTTTTTCTATCAGATCTTTATCAAGTAGATTGCTGAATTCCTCTTCCCTTTCAGTTGCTAATATTGCTGTACCCTCGATAGCTACTCCCTTAGTTAGAATTATTTTATCGCCAGGTAGCGCTCCGCTACTCGTTACAAATTTGTCTTTTTCTACCTCCCCTATCATGAACCCAGCAACTATTGGTCTTTTTAGCCCGGGAGTAACTTCTGTGTGACCTCCTACAATTGTTATTTCCAGTTCTCTTGCTGCTTTATCCATCTGTACGACTATTTTCTCTAATGTTTTTTCATCAGAGTTTTCTGGAAGAAGAATTGTGGACAAAAACCATGAAGGTCTTGCCCCGTGGCATGCAATATCGTTTGCATTAATGTGTACACTTAACCATCCTATATCTTCGACCGCCCCTGTGATTGGATCCGTGGCTACTACTATTACTTTGTGTTCTAATTCTATTACAGCTGCGTCCTCTCCTATTCCAGGTCCCAGTAATACTTTTGGGCTTGATACTCCAAGATGTTCGAAAACGACATTTTTCAGCGTTTCTGGCGGTATTTTTCCTTCTGGCAGTCTTTTGTTCAAAGAGCATTCCCCCAAGCCTTCTCATGTATATTAGGATGCAACCCTCCTGTTAACACACTTGGTGATGCTGATGCTATGTAGGAAACATTTATTAGGTTTGGTTAATGTAAAAATGGAGTACTATTTCGTATTTCAAGTTTGGGATTGGATACATAATAGATTGAATAATATTTAACCTTAATCTTCTAACTAAAGGAACGGAGGTTTTGTAAGTTGGGCCACTTATGGGGTGTAAAAGCCAAGAGACATGGAATGAGAAGGAAATGGCTTAAAAAAAGAAGAAGAAGAATGAAAAGAAAACAAAGAAGAAGAAAATAAACTATTTCAAACTTTATGCTTTCCTTCGTTTAGAATAGTTTTTATAAACTGGCTTGTGTTTTACGTTTTTGTTTGTTTTATTCTTAGAAATACTTTTGTTAGACCTATATATGCTAGACCCATTCCTGTAAAAGCCAAGATAGCTGCCGGAATCGATAGCCAGAGATTCTTTTTTATGTAAGCCTCCACGCGGTAAACATAGAAAACCGAAACGATAGCCTGATCTGTATCATTTAGGGATAAATATACTATTTGTGGATATCCGAGTAATATGGTTTTATTTTTTTGCGACTCCAAAGATATTACATATGTAATGTTTAAACTGCCTAAACGAACATTGAGCTTGGTTGTACTATTAGACCACAAAATTAGAGTTGTATTCTTAATTCTACTTATGTACACTTCTGATAAATCGGGTGGATAGATAGCATTTTCTCCACTAGTTTCTATTTCTATTAATCCACTATCATGAATTAGTACTTCTGTTGTTTGTTCGGCAATTATTGCTAAAAATAGACCAGAGAATGCCAGCATCAATGATACAAGTAAAACAACATATCCTTTCATATCTTCTTCTCTTATTTTTCTAAGCAACGAATTCACCTATATAAAAATGGTAATTTTAGTGTAAAGTGTATGCTTTGAATTATTGTTTTTCATAGAGCCAGCATGCCACGTAGTGTCCGGGTTTTGCTTCAATTAGCGGAGGCTCTTCCTTGGTACATTTTTCTTTTAATTCTGGATGCTGATCTAATGCTACACATCGTGGGTGAAATCGGCATCCCGGTGGTATGTTTACGGCACTAGGAACTTCACCCTTTATTGGTACCTCCACTGTTTTCTCCTTTAAGTATGGGTCTAAGTCTGGAACTGCTATTAAAAGCGCTTTTGTGTATGGATGTAGAGGATCATATATTACGTTATCTGACTCTGACATCTCAACTACTTTTCCAAGATACATAACGGCTATTCTATCGCATATGTATCTTGCAACTGCTAGGTCGTGTGTTATAAAGAGGTAGGTTAGACCGTATTTTTTCTTTACTTCCATCATCATTTCTAGTATTTCTGCTCTTAACGATACGTCAAGCATTGATACTGGTTCATCTGCAACTATGAAACTTGGATTTAACACGAGTGATCGTGCTAATGCTACTCGTTGCCGCTGTCCTCCCGATAACATATGGGGATATCTTTCCATGAAATCTTCAGGGGGGATTAATTTTACATCCTCTAGGGCTTTGGCAACAATGTTCATTCGTTCCTCTCTTGAATCAGCAATTTTATGTATTATGAGAGGTTCCTCTAATGAGTCGACAATTTTATACCTTGGATTTAATGCCCCGTAAGGATCTTGAAGTATTATTTGAATTTCTCTCCTGAACGGGTTGAATTGTTTCGTGGGGATTTTAGCTAGGTCTACATACCCGTTGTAAAAAATGTCATCTGATAACATCTGTTCTCCGTATGCCATTAGCGTTTCCTCTTTCGGCTTAAATATTATGCTTCCACCTGTTGGTTCGTAGAGCCTCACTAGTAGCTTTCCTGTTGTTGTTTTACCGCATCCAGACTCACCTACGAGGCCAAATACCTCGCCTTTTCTTATGAAGAATTTTACTCCGTCAACTGCTCTAACAAATCTTGGAGGCCGTCTACGAATAACCTCTGCCAGGCTTCTTCTTAGTCCAAAGTATTTCTTGAGGTCCTCCACGTACATTATAGTGTCTGGGCTTAGGTGTTCAACAATTTCTTTTATGTTTAGTTTTTTTTCGCTATTAGACATTCTTATCACCCTTCTTTATAAAGCCAGCAGGCAACATATCTATTCTTTCCAATGGAAACTATTGGAGGTTCCTTTTCTCTGCATATATCCATTGCACGTGAACATCTTGGATGAAATCTGCAGCCTTTCGGAGGGTTAATTAGGTCGGGAGGTAATCCTGGGATCCATATGATTTTTTCTGGATTCTTTATTTTCGGTACGCTTTTTAGCAGACCTTGTGTGTAGGGGTGGTATGGTTCGCTGAACACTTCTTTCAATGAGCCTCTTTCTACAATTTTACCGGCGTACATAACAGCGACTTTGTCAGCTATTGCGGATATCACGCTTAAGTCATGTGTTATGAAAATCATACTCATTTTCAATTCATGTTGGAGTCGCTTTAGAAGGTTGATTATTTGTGCTTGAACTACTACGTCCAGGGCAGTTGTTGGTTCATCACAAATTACAATGTCCGGGTTAAGGGCTAAGGCCATAGCTATAAAAACTCTTTGCTTTTGGCCACCACTTAATTCGTGAGGATACCTCTTTACCATGTCAGGCTCTAAACCAACAAGTTCAAGTAATTCTTTGGCTCTTTCCAATGCTTCTTCCTTTGACATGTCACTATGTTCGACAATTGCTTCGATTATTTGCCGTCCAACAGTGTAAACTGGATTTAATGCGTTCATTGCCCCCTGGAAAATCATGCTTATCCTTTTCCACCTGATTTTTCTACGTACCTCGCTGTCCTTTAGCTTAACTATGTCTATGGTTCCATCCCCATTAGATAGAAGAATGTGACCATCAACAATTTTTCCTGGTGGAGGAACCAGTTTTATGATAGAGTATGCGGTAGTGGACTTACCGCATCCAGACTCACCTACGAGGCCAAGCACTTCTCCTTTTTCTAGTTCGAAGCTAACGTCATCAACAGCCTTTACTACTCCTCTGTAAGTGTAAAAGTATGTTTTGAGATTCTTTACCTCTAGTAAGGGCAACATTATACCTCCTAAATTCCATAAATGATAACCACAAATTTTTACTTCTTTAGCGTCGGGCTGAGTATTCTGTCCAATGCGTATCCGATGAACACGAAAGTTAACCCTGTAAGGGTTAATAGTAAACCTGGTGTAAGGATCCACCACCAGTACCCGCTTATTGAAGCTCCTGCTAAGTTAGCCTCGCTTAATATCATTCCCCACGTGGGCTCGGTTGCTGTTTCAGCACCCACTAGGAAGCTAACACCAGCTTCGGTAAGTATTGCTCCTGGAACACCTAGCGCTATGGAAGCGAACATATAAGGGATGATTTGCGGTATTACATAGCGTGTTATTATTCTCCAGTTACTTGCACCTAGAGCTCTTGCTGCCTCCACATATGGTTGTTCTTTGATCTGTAAAGCCATGCTTCTAACAGTTTTCACCGGCCCAGTCCACCAAAATATTACCATTAATATTACGAGGTGCCAGACGGTAGGCTTAAACAAGAACGATAATATTAGTAGAATAGGCAGTAACGGAATTGACGCCACTATCTCTTGAATTCTTTGCATAACTTCATCTACCCATCCACCTAGATACGCACTTACAACACCGTACAAAACGCCTACCACTGTGCTAATTACGGCCACAGATAAGCCGATTATTAAAGCAAGTCTTGTGCCCCAAACAATACCCACAAATAAGTCTCTTCCTACAGCTGTTCTTTTGAGAGTTGCTGTCCCAAGAAGCCCATAAACAGCTCCCTTAAACACTACCTTTAGATACTCTACTTCCTCGTACACAAGGGATGGAATCTTAATTTTGAAAATGTATTTGCCTTTTAATGGAGGAGCTTTTCCAACTATAATTCCTGGCTCTGCTTTAGAAAATAGGATCTTCATAACATTTACGGTTACTATCCTATCTTCTATAGATTCAATGTTCTCTTCCGTGTCATGTTGCTTTGCGAATTCAATTAGTAAATTTCTGAAACTTATATCGCCTCTGAGAAATATTTTGAACATTTGTTCTCCATAGTAGAGATCGGATGACGAATATATTAGGATCGTTAACCCGTCTGGACGAGTTACCTCTATAGTTATTTTTGCTGGATTAGCCAATTGCTGTGTTTGTATTTTAACAACTATATCTTTAGGTGGAATATCGTAGTTAAAATCATATTCAACTGTTGCTATATGAGCGTTTTCGTTTTCAACATATTCAATAGGCGGATTTTCAACTTCATATTGCACTGCAGCCTTTTTCTTCGAAAAATAGTTCACCCATGCTGGAGGTACAGCAGGTGGAACGTCTTCCCAATATGTCTGATCATTCCAGTGTTTATAGGATTCATAGGGTGCTAATAGCGGAGCAAAAATTGCTATACCAGAAAATAATGTTAAGAGGATAAGTCCTACTATTCCTATTTTGTATCGTCTATACTCGTTTAGAAACATTTTAATCCTTTGTTTTAATTCACCTACTTTCATTGATAATTCACCCTTCAAGAATTGTGTTTAGACCGATCTACTAACTCCCACTCTGACTCTCGGATCTAAAAGACCATATATTAAATCTACTAGAACCATTGAGAAGACGTAGAGAAAAGTGGTGACAAAGGTTAACCCCAAGAGAACTGGTACATCTCCTTGTAAAAGGGCAACGTAGTATAACCTTCCCATGCCTGGCCACGTAAACACTGCCTCCGATATCATTGCACCACCCAAAGAATTTAGTAAGGCGATTATTGACATTGTTACAATTGGAGGGCTTGCAGCTCTTAAAACATGTCCATAGATTACTTTTCTTTCTGGTATACCTTTTGCTCGAGCAGCCATCACAAAGTCTTCTTGGAGAGTTGATAGCACAATGTTTCTTGTTAGGTATGCCCAGCTTCCGAACCCAACTAATACTAGTGTTATTAATGGTAAAGCTATTGCAGTGGCGTATGCTTTAAGTGCTGCAATTGGATTTGAAAGATTTACCCTAGCCAGTGCACTTAAGCTTGAAGACGGGAACCAGTGTAATTTATATGAAAAAATGAAAATCATAATCATACCTAGCCACCACATTGGCAAACTGTAAGATACCATGGATGCAAAACCCACTATTCTGTCCGTTAAAGACTCTGCTTTTTGAGCTGCCTTTAAACCTAGAAAAAGCCCTAGAATAATAATTATAATTTGACCTGTAGTAAACAGAATTATTGTTCGAGGCAATGCTTCCATAATTATTGCACTAACTTCTGTTTTTCCAGTTTGAGATAGCCCTGGGTTTAGGGTATGGCCTAAATCCAACATCATTATATCTTTTACTCGGTAAAGAACTCTTATCCAATACGGTTTATTCAAACCATACTGTTCTATTAATTCATTTGTAAGTTGGGTTTTTAATTTCTCGAGCTCTGTTTGATTGAGTCCACGGACTAGTTCTGGATTTCTCATCATTGCCGCAACTTGTTCACGTATCTCTGCATATTTTTGCTGCTCCATTTGGGTGTTGAAAAGTATTGATGAAATTAGTACAACTATAAACAACACGATAAAAGCGTTTATAACCCTGAATGTTATGTAACGGAAAGTAGCCATCTGTACTTACACCTCTTCAAATTTAGATTCCTCCAAGGCAGGTTAAATTAACTATTGTTATTTATCTTTGTATACAATCTGTTTATGTCTGGTGTATTTAAAAACTTAACGTTAAAGGTTTTATTGTTGAAGAGAGGGGTTAACAATTTAAAGACTTTTAATTTGAAAAGCATTAATTTGAAAAGCATTTAATGAGAAAGGTAAAATCTTTTACTTCTTAAAAATTGTGTAAAGATATTTTTTTATCTATAAAAAATAAATGTAAATTTGGAAAGAATTTTGTTATTTTAAGCCGGTTTTCTACGGAGAGCAAATACTGCAACGACTACTACAACAACAGCTACGGCTACGCCGATTGCTACATAACCCCATGGAAATGCTGGCGGCGGCGGAGGTGGTGTTGGAAGTTCGCCACCAAAACTTTCGATTGCTGCCTTTATATCTTCGACATGGCTTTCTTTGAGTAGATCTATCCATCTTTTGCCTTCTACTTGTGACCAGGTGTATGCTTCACCTGACTTTGGTCCTCCTTTAGCAACAAGTTCTTCCATTGCAGCCCATATTTCCCATGGTAGTACTGCAAATGGAGCATAGAAGTCTGCCGTTACTGCGTCTGATACAACATGGCAATAGTCTCCATAAATTGCCATGGCTGTTTCATTTATTATCTCGATACCTTTGATCATTTCAAGTGTACTTTGTACTCTGCTTGCATATTTTGAGCTGTAGTATGGGTCACCAGGATAATCCTCTGTTGCCCACTCCCACATGAATGCAAATTCATTCAGGATATCGGTGATTGTCATAGGTTGCCCATGGTGCCAATTTGATAACTTAATATTGTATATGACCTTCACAGATGAGGTTGTTCCATCTGGAACAAGTTCCCATTTGTTTGCGGTTGCATTGTAGATCATAGCTTTGTCAGAAGGTACAGTTATTCCTTCTTCACCGCCTTTTACTACTTGCCATGTGTCTCTCATGGGTATCGGTTCCCCTGTCTGCGGATGTGGGTAGTCTGCGTAATCGTGCAAGTATCTCCAGATTAACTCGGTGTATACGTCTTCTAGACCTAGTACAGGGTTAAATGCACTCATGAATAGGGCGCCTTGTGCGGAGAATTGCGCTACATTTAGTATTCCGTCCGAGGTGTTTGCTGTTCTTAGCGGCCATGCTGGCCAAAGACCAGAGATGATACCCGCTGCAATGTTTTTAACCCTTTTATTTACTGGGAAGTATTCCCATGTCTCTGCAACGAATACTCTTACTGATTGATCAATACCTAGTTTTACAACCTCTACCAATGTGTTCCAATATTCTGTTTCATTTGCAAGTGGGCCATAAACGCCTTTTATTGCTAGTTCGTCAATTGTGTCGTTTAGGTATTGCCACCATCCTGTTTCCATGAATCCTGGCATGAATGCGTACCATGGGGCGTACATTTGGGCGATGCTCCACTCTGGGTAGAGCCATTCAGACATTGAAACCCAGCCTTCAGTGTAGATGTTCCATTCATAATCTGCTGGATCGGTGTAATAAGCTGCTAATATACATGTTACTCTGTCTCTTTCAAGTCTGTTGACCTTTAGCCCTGCTTCCTCTAGTAAATCTGCAATGTAAAGTCCTTCTTCATGTCTTTCGTCCTCAATTCTAATGAAGAAGTTTAACTCTACAGGTTCTTCAGCGCCATCTGGTTTGTGAAGACCCCACCACCAACCGACAGGGGACTCGGAGTCGGTTATATTAACTAGGTAATAGTCTCCCTTTGTAACTGTGAACATTGTATTGTTTGCTGCTAATAGAGCATCTGTAATCATCTGGATAGCCTTTTCCTTATCTCCTGTAGCGGTAAGTCCAAGATCTTTGTATGTCTGGTTAAAGTATATGTTTGCTGGTTCTGATGGTTGCACTGGACTGTACATTGGTGCTCCTCCACCAGCTAATATGGTGTCAATGATGTATTTTCTGTTTATTAGCCAATTCATGGCGTATCTAACATCTCTAAGGGCAAATGGGTTAAAGTATATTCCCTTGGTACCAGTGTACTGCCCAACATCACTTGCGTTAACTAGACCGGGTACAAGTTTCCAGTCATCTCCAGCAGTTGCGTTGAGGAAAACGGCGTATTCACCATCCTTATAATATACATTTGATACTGGATTAAAAATCAAGCTCCAATATCCAGTGGCAGCTCTTATAAGTTGTAGTTTTTCAACGGTTTCCTCTGGTATTCCTTGATATACTGATGGTGGAGATGACCAGAGGAATATGTCAAGTATTCCTTCTGCTGTGTCTTGTATGCCTATGCTTTGGTCAGCTCTTACGTATAGGTTTATTTGGTCTAGTGGTGGTCCTGGTCTTGGGTCTGTTACTTGCTTACCTAGTAGTTCGTTTACCCAGTAGTCTGCGGTGAATGGATATGTGGGGTCTCTAAATGCTTTGAAAACAGCGCTTAAGCTGCGTGGGTCCCAAGAATCTAGGTAGAATGGACCGTTGCTTATTACTGCGTGACCGTGTTCAGAAATCCATTGAAGTGCTGCGCCATATCTAGCTTTTGCTTCATCTTCTGTAACTACATAATCACTGTATATATCTGGCAGATTTTTGACTGGATCAGGTATTTTTATTTCTTGTTGTGCTAATGCGGAGTTTAGTGGTATTGCTGACAGCACCAAACTTACTGTTATGAACAATATTAGGAAACTTGTTATTCTTCTTTCCAACCTTTACCCCTCTCTATATTATTATCTACATATGTTTTTGATGTTTTGCTGGTATTTCTTTACCGGTTAGTATTTATATTTTTTGTGGTGTTTTTAGCTAGTGATTTAAAATAAAATATTAGTTGTTTAAGGTATCTTCTACATTATTA
>JAEOSG010000179.1 GCA_016840485.1 Candidatus Baldrarchaeota archaeon | reverse complement strand
GGCCGGGCGTGCCCACAACTATGTGAACACCGCTTTTCAGCATGTCTATTTGTTTTTGGATGGGTGCTCCACCGTAGATTGGCAACACCTTGAAAGGGGTGTACTTGCATATTCGACTTATGTGCTCTGCAACTTGAACCGCAAGTTCGCGAGTTGGCTCTCAAACTAAGCCTTGAACATTCCTGCTTCTGAAATCTATACGCTCCACAAGCGGAACCCCAAAAGCAGCCGTCTTACCTGTTCCGGTCTGCGCCTGCCCAATAACATCCCTACCTTCCAGCAACGGAATTATTGCTTGAGCTTGAATTGGAAAAAGGTCGTTAAAGCCAAGCTCTTCGATACCATTCATAACTTCATTGCTTAACGGTAAATCCTTAAAGCATTTTATTTGCATTTGTATTCCTCAAATCACAAAACTTCCCATGCAATTTTCAAAAGCCTCAAAAGCTTCTACTATACGCATGAACCTTTGTGACTCCTCTACATTGAATAGCCAAATATAAAAAGGTTTACTATACAACTAGACAAATCTTCACGTAACTTTAAGCAATAATACACTAATTCTTAAGGAAGAACCCTAATGCAATATTAATAAGTGCCGAGGGCCGGGTTTGAACCAAAGGCAAATGACGATTTCTCCCGCAGATTCCCTCTTTTTCTGTTTCCAGACGCTCTAGAGTTTATTTTGTTCGTTTGAGCAGTTTTAAGAATATTTTCGGTTCTGTTAACCGTGATTATAATGTTGAAAGTAGGAGTAGCGTGTTGTATGTTCCAACCTCTAGAGGCGGTAACTATACTAATTGATATTTGTATGGTCGGCGTGTCTTGTCGATTTTGATTTTTCCTTTTGTTGCGAGTCTGTTTAGGGCTTTTCTTACAAATTGTTCTGGTTCGTTGATGGCTTTGGATATTTCTCTAACGGTGTTTTTTCCCTTTTTGATTTCTTCTATTAGGGTGATTTCGATAAGCTTTTCTTCTGCTCTCTTTCTGATGACTTTTTCAATTGGTGTTTCTATGTGGTGTTTTTCTTTTAAGTCTATAAGTTTCTGGTATAGAGCGTTTTCCCATAATCGTCCGGTTAAAGCTGACTGGCTTTGGCATTCTTGGTCTATTATGTCCCAGTTTAGGCCAGACTCTGCAAGCAGCCTCATATCGTCCAGGTCAGCTTCTCTCTCCGTAACCCCTTTGAAGAAAAATATGTCTTCTTTTGATGCTAGAAAAATCGTTAAGAAACCTTTCTTGTAAATTTCAGTCGACCTTGACCTCATAGCTTCTGAAAATATTAACGCTTTACAGACTTGCCCCACAAATATGTCCCATCTGAAGCCATCCTCATTTTCCAAGATTTCATTAGCTTGCATTTCCCTGTAAGCTTTTGTGATTAGGTTAGGCCCCGGAGTGCTATATCCAAGTTTCATTAGCGTTTGCTTTAAAACATTAAGCTCCTCTGGAGTTTGCACAACAACATCTATATCTTTCGTAGCTTCCTTCAATCCGTAAAAGGCTAAACCTCCACCGCCGATAATAAAGATTGAAAGGGGTTTTGATATGTCCGACGCAACTTTCTCAAATTCGTCTAGCAAGTATTTTTTGTCAAAAGAACCCTGCACTAGACAGTCACTCCATACTCTTTTGCCTTTGCTTCAAACTCTGTCCATGTTGGAAGCGGCAGATCCCCTTGCCGCGAATGAGTTTCAATGAACGAAAGCATACTAACTATTTGAACCCCCAGGTTATATTTTTGCGCTTCACTTTTGAGGTATCTCACATCTATCTTTTCCTTGTATTTATGCAACAGTAAAAGACTATAAATCACGTATCTCACATTTTTTCGCTCAATTAACAGCGTGTGAAGCACAGCATCCTCTATTTTGATGTTTTTCTTTCTCTCTGAGTAAAAAAGGATATTGTATTCTGAGAATATTGGTAGACCCAGACTTGGAAAAAGAGAAGTAGCAGTGAGGTGAAGTTTCTCTGAAGTTACCTTCACACTTTTTGGCACTCTCACTAAAAATTCAAAGTCTCTATGCCATAAAACAACAGCTTCAGAGGAAAGCTTCTCTGCAATCCTTTTTATAAAGAATAGTTGATATTCGTTTAGAAAATCTGCCAAAATTGAAAATCTTGGATTTATTTCATATTTGTTTACTTTTTTTTGTAATATTCCATGAGTCCTAAACCGTCTCAAATAACGCCAAAAAGTAGCTTTTGACACTCCGTAAAAACTGTTTTCAAAGCCGCTTATAATTTGAAACAAAATATAAAGGCCTTTACCAACTAAAAGATTTTCCCAATCAATGTGATAGTAAACTAATAAAAGGTTTTTCAACAAAGATGCATGTTTAAAATCGCTAAACTGCACATACTTTCTAAATCCCCTCGTATTCTCCATAATCAACCCCTTATCTAAAAGCTTCTTTAAGTTGTAAGATAACAGAGACGGCCCAAACAAAAGTTTCTTTCGTAAGTCAGACAAAGGACGCTCTCCTCGAACTAACTCCCTCAATATTTTTATTTCAGACTTGCTGAAGGCATATTTCTCTTGAACAGTTTTCATATAGTTTCATATTATTGAAAAAATATAAAAGCTTTTCAATTTTATGAAACTTCGAATTTTACAGGTATTAAGTTGGTGAGCCTTATACAAATTAAGTTTTGGTTCCGTTAACAGCGACTAACAGATGAAATTAGGAGAGTAGGTCTCAAAGAATGTCCGTTAGTGGATTTTATTAATCTTCGAATACTATATTCCGGGCTCGCTGGGTAAGGTCCCGTAAAATATCGTATTTCTCTTTAAGCTTTACCTTTTCTTCTTTACTTGTTATCAATGGACGCTGATGCATAACCCTATTTCTTAACTCCACTAAGGGATTCAGAATTTTTCTCGCTTGACTTTTTGTAAAACCAAAACTCTTTATAAGTTCAACATCCTTTGATATTATGGTCATGATGTCACTTAAACATAAGTAGTGTTCCATGGAGATTTCGGTATTACCTTTTTTTGCTTCAATCAGCGTTTTTTGAAGTTCTTTCCTCCGTTTTGGGCTCACATATTTCAAGCAATCTTCAATTTTTGGAAACCTATGCTTTATAAGCTTAATCAACAACTCCTCCAACTCAGATACGAGAAGATAAAAAAGCGTTTTCACGACTCTTTTATTCAAATCTGCGTATGTAATGATGCCAGCGACTTCCCCTTGTCTTATCACAAAGAAAAAGTCTTGTTGACAAAAGAGTGATAGTAAATTCTCTATACTTGTATGTTCAGAAACGATGTGTTTGATTGTGATGAATTGGGCGACTTTGTCGCATATGAGCGATCCAGGTTTTCCCATCAGTTTTTCTTTTTCAACAAATCGATCCAAAACACCATCCGTCTCTACCGGAGCAACATCATAATTATTTTCTTTCATCACACTAAGTGCGCAGGAAACACTATCTTCAGATTTAAAAATGCATAATTCACTCTTTGGAGTCATCATCATACGTACAGTTAAAAACGGTGCAATCTGTCTATGCAAGTTTTACCCCTACGCATGGTATAAGGTTGTCTTCATTTCGCAAGTGAAATGCATTGAATGACGGTGAGAAGCGTATTTTTTGAGAAGTTGAACGTATTCAAGACAGTCCTTGAGTGTTAACTTTGTTTTTTCACTCTCACAGTTTTTATGAGGAATAAAAATTATCTCGCCTTGTTCATTAAATGAAATCGCGCCAATATCTCCCGCCAGATTCTCCCATTCTTTTCTATCAGTGATAAATGGTCCGCAAACATAATAACCAGAGTAATAGCCATACACCTTGCTTTTTTTAATTTGACCAATTCCATGTTCATTAGATGTTTTGGTCGCTCTTTCACGCGTGGGTTCCGCCTCGATATAAACAGCCTCGTATGTATTTCCTTCGCTTATATCTAAGTCTCCTAATCCCAAGCCTATTTCTACAGCAAACGCACCATTTCTAAAGCCGTCATCTTTATAGGCGTAAATATCGTCAGAAACCATCATAGGACCAAACGGTCTTTTAGTAACAAAATATTTCTGCTCACGCAGCACTATGCCTGCTAAATATTCATAAAAATTCTCCCCTACTGTCGCGTTTTCAAGATTTCTTTTATCCGGTGCGTTGGAAAGCGTGTATATTAAAACGTTATTAGGGTGAATGTTCTCTTTATTGCAAAACTTATATACTTCATCTATCTGTTTAACAAAACTCTTTATGTTATCTTTTTCGTAACGTCTCAATGTTGTATCTGCTATGTCTTTTCTAAAATGACTATATGCTGGTGACAAAATAACTACATACTTGTCTTCAGTGAAAATTCTATTGAGCGTTTCTTGTCTATTCAAAGAGTAGCTAATCCTGGGCTCTACAGGTTGTGCATGTCCGAATTCTTGAAGATACTCGCGTCTAATGCTAAGTAATGGTGGAAGTAGTGAAAGAATATCTTCCTCTCTTAATGCTGCTAATGCAAAACTTTCATCATGCAAATAAAAAATATCAGAGAAACACCTACCGTAAGAGGCGAAAAGAAATGCTTCTTTACCGGTTGTTTTAAGATGGAAAAATTCTCTTAAATCGCTTTCAGGCTCTTTAAATATTTTTGTATTCACAAGAACTTTTTTGATTATCTCAGCGGTTGGATACGGCATACACATCAACTACACCCTGGAGCGTCTCACGCTTTTCCACTTTAATTAATCTTCAAAATTCTTATCAGTTATGAATTCTAAATCCAAATTATCCACGTCAAAAGTTTATTTCCAACTTTCTGTTAACGATGATTAAGTGAAGAACAATTAGTGCAAAGTAAGGTTTGTATCAAGTTTGAAAATGTCAAAAAGTCTTCGTGCTAAGTATATTTGTTTTGCATTTAAGCGCTAAAAATGTTATCTGATGCATATGATAAATCA
>JAEOSG010000008.1 GCA_016840485.1 Candidatus Baldrarchaeota archaeon | reverse complement strand
GGGTATGAATTTGCAAAATCTCCCTTCTACCATCTCTGTCCGGAACACCAATTTCAATCTCCCTATCAAATCTTCCAGGACGCCTCAGAGCAGGATCCAAAGCATTAGGCCTATTAGTAGCACCAATAACAATAACCTGACCTCTAGCCTTTAAACCATCCATGAGAGCTAAAAGCTGAGCAACAACACGACGCTCAACCTCACCAGTAACCTCCTCCCTCTTAGGAGCAATAGCATCAATCTCATCAATAAAAATAATACTAGGAGCATTCTTTTCAGCATCATCAAACACCTGTCTTAAACGGTGCTCAGATTCACCATAAAACTTCCCCATGATTTCGGGGCCATTAATAGCAATAAAGTATGCGTCAGATTCGTTTGCAACAGCTCTAGCTACCAGCGTTTTTCCACAGCCAGGAGGACCGTGCAAAAGTACTCCTTTTGGTGGATCTATACCAAGCCTTTTAAACAGTTCCGGATGCTTCAAAGGCAACTCAACCATTTCCCTAATCCTCTGAATAGCCTCATGAAGACCACCAATATCCTCATATGTCACATAAGGTATTGCACCGGCTTCTTCAGCACTTTCTCTAACTATAAGATTGGTCCTATCGGTAACTATTATTACCCCTACCGGCTTTGTTGATATTACGCGAAAACTTAAAGCTCTTTTCAATAATGGTATATTTATTACGTCCCCCCTTGTCAGGGGGCAGTTTAGCAACCTTCTTTTAACAAATGTTACAAAACTTTTATCCATTTTATGAATAGATGTGGAAATTGGTGAAAGTACAACTGTTTTAGCTTCCTTCTCATTTGCCTTTCTCACAGTAACCTTTTCTCCAAGACTTACACCCGCATTATGTCTTATCGTACCGTCCATTCGGATAATTTCTTGATCTCGATCTTCATCATAAGCAGGCCAAACTATTGCAGCAGTTATTTTTCTGCCTTTAATTTCTATAACATCGCCAGTTTTAACACCTAATTTCTCCATTGCTTCACTGCTAAGTCTGACAATAAAACGATTTACATCTTCTTGCCTAGCCTCTGCAACCCTTAGTTGCAATTCGTCCAAGAAATTTGACCTCCTAGTATGATTAAATTATTCCATAAGTAATTCTCAATTAATTAATACTCTTACTTTAAATTACAAAATCTAAGATCTATGCTTTTTATTTTAAATTCTCTCTTATAAGGATTTCTTTTACAAAGATTTCTGAAAACAAAGCAGAACCTTATTCAAAAATATTTTATGTTATAAACTTCAAGCGTTGTCATATTCTGGTTGCATGTTCTATTTCCACTTGTCCGACTCCTTTAACGTTTTTAATGGTTTCCTCAAGTATATCTGTACCGCCTTCGGCATCTGGTACAACAACTGCTATTCTTAATGCCTTTAAGCCAAATGCTATAGGTTCTTCCTTACTGTCTTTAAATTCGGCATTTTCAGGTAGATTTTTCTTGATATCCTCAAGTAACTGTTTTAAATCTATTTCAACACTTTCCGGTAAAATTTTAATTACCGTTAAAACTTTTCCCATATTAATCCCTCCTACGGTCCTTCAAAACCGCACTTAGGACACTTATATGTGCGGGAGAGCTTCCTACACCTTTCACATCTCCAAATAATAACCTCACCACAATCTGGACAAGGAAATCTTACCGCTGTTTCACCTGGTGCAATAATTTTGCCGCATGATGAACATATCGGCGGTTCAAGCGTCAACGGTATCACCACTCCATCTTTAGACACGTCACTTAGTAGATATTACGAGAGACTATATGCACTATGTAAATCTTGTTATAAAATTTTCCAAACTTACTGCAAGGTTAGTTCGGCGCCAAGTTTTATATCTCATCTCAAGCGCTTTATTTAAACATATTGATCATAAACCTCCTTATTTGACCATTCAAGAGGTGCCTCTTTACAAAAAAGTTGAAGTCAAACAAGCTGTGAAAGCAGCGTCAAGAATGCAACCGCTAGAGCCTTAATGTTTGATAGAGACCTGAGTATAGTCTTATATTGAAAATCCATATCCCCGTATTCTGCGAGATCATCACTAAACTCATAACGGGATATATAAAGAAACAACTTGTCCAATGTTTTGTCCGGTAAAAAATTCAAAAGTGCCCTTAAGATTTTCATAGACCTAAACTCCCTACCAAAAAATTTACGCCAAGTCTTTTCATAATTGCTCAGAAAATTAACAGGTAGACTATCCCTAATGAATTCTCCAGCAACTCTTCCAGCAATGATAGAACAGAGAGAGCCGAGAACAACCCCTCCACCTGTTGTAGGTTTAACCTGCCCAGCAACATCACCAACAAGCAAAACACGAGAATCCCAAGTCCTAGAAATTGGGCCTCCTGTAATAACGGTCCCACCAATAACTCTAGCGATCCTTCCCTTCCTGAACCGCTTTAAAACTTGCTTATTGCTTCTTAGAAACTTCTTAAGCAAATTTAACGGCCTACTTTTAGCAGCGAGACCTACACGAGCAGAACTATCCGATGTAGGAATAATCCAAGCAAAAAATCCAGGCGCGATTTTTTGACCAAAATACAACTCCACAAAATCATCATTAACTTCCACATCCATCATCTCAAACTGCACAGCAGGAAGCAAAGACCGCGGCTTATCAAAACCAAGTCTGCGGGAAATAACAGATTTAACGCCTTCTGCATCAATTAAAACCTTTGCGGCGACAACATCTTCCATCTTCCTCTTAATCAACTTTATGATAACCTTATCTCTCTTAACAAAAGCATCACTAACCTTACATGCTAACTCGATTTTCGCTCCGATTTTCTTCGCTTTTGAAGCTAAAAATTGGTCATAAAGGATTCTATCAAGAACATATGCCTGGTCTTTCCTCCTCTCAACCACGAAATTGTGTCCAGAAGGAGAAAAGAAAACAGCTCCCCTAACCTTATTTAACACAACATTAGAGGGGGGATAAAAACCCAATTTCTTAAAACCTTTCACACTAACAAGACCGGCACAGTGCGTAGGCAAACCTATCGTACTATGTTCTTCAAAAACAGAAACCTTCGTACCATATGAAGCAGCCTGAATAGCAGCTACTAAACCAGCTGGACCAGCACCTACAACTGCAATATCAACTTCCTTAATGATATTCTTGTCTGGCATAATAATACCTCAAATCTACTGGACGCTAAAAGCTAAATTTCAAGAACTCATGAAGCTGTTCACTTTTTAAACCACATATCCAAGCTTGTTCTTGTTTTTGTTTCTTTCATTGCTTTATCAAGTTTTTCTACAGCTTTTCTCACTCTGGACTCCGAAAAATCGTGTTCACCACACAAAAATTTCACTACACCTTCTATATCAGGTTGGCGCCACTTAACTTCGTAACTATCAGTGACTTGAGGCTTCAAGAAAATTTCCTTAATTTCCATGGGGTCAACGGGAAAACTTGCCCCAGGAATATGTTTCAATGCTTTTTCCAAAGATCCGTACTGTTTAATAAGTGCTAACGCTTTCTTAGGACCAATACCCTTTATTCCCTCAGGGTTATAATCAGTGCCGACTAAAATGGCAATATCAATTAATTGTTCCCTAGAGATACCTAAATCCTTCAAAATCTCATCTAGTACAATAAGCTCAGGTTTAACCTCAACATAAACGTTCTTACGAGGCAGCTTACGCCTGCCAGTAATAGAAATATTTCTAACTAACCTAGGAGCACCAAACAACAAACTATCATAGTCTTGCGATCCGCAAGCAAAAACATCTCCCTTTTTCGCCATGTAAGCAGCTTGAGCTTCGCCCTCGCTGGGAGCCTGCACGTAAGGAATACCCATTAGGTCTAAAAGCCTTTTAGCTTGATTAACCATGTCCTCAGTTAAAACAGAGGTTGCTTGAGCATACATTCTAGCTGCCTCTAAATCACCTCTTGCTAAAGCTTCTTCATACTTTTTAACAGCCTCTTCCTTTACCGCTTTTCTTCTTTCAATCTCCATAGCTTTTAATTCCGGTGGTTTTCCATCAAAAACATAAACAGGCTTTATACCGTTCTCCACAAGATTAACAGTTCTGTATAATAACCCACTGAGATGGCTAGTAATCCTACCCTGACTATCTTTAAGTGGTGTTCCATCTGGTTGGCGAATTATAGCCAAAAACTGATACAAAGCATTATAAGCATCAATAGATATTGCCTTACCTCTTAAGTCCATTAAGGTAATCTCTTTCGCCTTTACTATGCCTCTTAGATTTACACCCATGCCCATGCCTCCCTTCAAACGCTCTATAGATAAACTTTGTAAATCCTATAGTAAACATTTCGCTTTTCGTTCTCATCCTAATCTAACTTTTGTTAAACTTTTGTTTCTGTTTCTTTCTGCTTTTTTAGATTATTTTTCTTTTTCGGTTAACACTTTACATAGATTCAATGTAAGTAAAAAACTATTGTTATTTTTGTAACAAGAAAAATACCACTGAAATTCAAGAATTTTTGAGAATGCACATCTTTTTCTATTCTTTCGCCTTAGAGGATATGCAGAAAGCTTTACGGGTAAGTCATCAACATGTTGACAGAAGTTTTAATACAATAATATTTAGAATATTTCAATGAACTACTATTAAATAGTTTAAATTGCATAGGACAATCATGATCGTGTATTGAGTGGTGTATTTTATGGAAGAGAATTTTAACGTTAAAAGAGAGAAACTTATAAGAAGACTTGTTAAAGAGGGAATTTTAAAGAGTCCTCACGTGATTAAAGCGTTTAAAAAAGTACCCAGAGAGGAGTTTGTTCCTCCAGATGCAAGAAAATACGCTTACGTTGACCAACCATTACCGATAGGCTGGGGTCAAACAATTAGTGCGCCACACAGCTAGCAGTCGTTGCTAGCTGGGCGACACATGGTTGCAATTATGTGCGAGGTTCTTGATCTTAAAGTAGGGCAAAAAGTCTTAGAAATTGGAACAGGTAGCGGGTATCACGCTGCTGTTTGCGCTGAAATAGTTGCTCCCTCTGATACAGATCCTAATACTTGGGGGCACGTCTATACAATTGAGAGAATCGCCGAATTAGCTGATTTCGCTAGAAAAAATTTAGAGAGAACAGGATACTCAAATAGAGTTACAGTTATTATTGGTGATGGTACTTGCGGCTATGCTGAAGCAGCTCCATATGATAGAATTCTAGTTACCGCTGCAAGTCCAAGGATTCCTGACCCCCTAGTTGAGCAACTAAAGATTGGAGGAAAACTCGTTATCCCCGTGGGACACATACATTATTGGCAGGATTTGATGCTTATTACTAAAAAAGGGGATAAAAAAATTGAAACTAAAAATTTGGGTTCTGTAGCGTTTGTTCCCCTCGTTGGAAAGTATGGTTGGCATGAGAGCGATTAATACTTAGAATTCAAACGTTAAATCTATGTATAAACTACATTCACAATCTGTTCAAGTAACTTATTCTCTACGTAGAGCTAAAATAGTTGCAATCCTTCTTCAACGGACATGTATCACATTGTGGTTTATTTTTACGACAATATTCTCTTCCAAAAAGATAAATTAATGTTTGAAACCATCCTGCTAATTCCCCTAATTCTAAAATTTTAACTCTGATGCAGCTATTAGACATTGGACACAATGGAATTTTCAATTTTCTTGAAACATATTTCCTACAAACATATTTCGAACATAAATTACTCTGGGGAGTTTTCAAATTTTCACCAAACAATTGAAGCCTCATTATTACATTTCTTAGATGCGTGTCCACCGGAGCAATATCTGTATGAAAACTAGTATTTAGTAAGTAGGAATCCGCTGTTTTTGGCCCAATTCCCTTAACTTTTGATATTAAAACCATTCTTGCTATCTGCGGCGGAATTTCCGTTGAAAGAAATCTAAAAGGATTCTCGATACGTTCTCGATAGTGTAAATGTTCCTTAACATAAGTGGGTAAATTCTCTAAACTTTTATGAAAAATAGTTGCAGATTTTAGCGTATCTATAAGATCAAAAATCTGATAACTCGTGCCAATCTTTAATAAATCTTCCTTACTTGCATAAACTATATCTAAAACATTATTACCGTACTTTTCAAGAATTTTTTCCATCCAAGAACGAACAAACACTTCGTAATCCGTCCTTTTCGAAAGACAAACAGCAATAAATATCTTATCCTGCTCAAATAAAGACACTGGTATTCTAACACCAGAATACAAATATGAAAATTCCTCTAAAACCCATCTAAATTTTTTAGAAACCTTATGAATATCATATTCGAAAGGAGCATGCCAAAGCCCTGTCTCAGCAAAAACAAAATCTTCTATCCGCTCACGATCTATAGATACTAATCCTTTAATCAAAATGTTCCTCTTCTCCTGTCTTATTGTGAGACCTCTAAACATAGGTGAATCAAACTTCTTCCAAACATTCTTTTCTATTTGTTTATAGGTTGAAGAAACAAAAGAAGGCTTGAATGTCAAATTAAGATCATAGCATTCTGATTCTAATGTAATATTTATGCTCCTCATCTCTTCATTCCTCAAATAACTGATTAAAATTTAACTTTATTAAATTCTCCAGGTAATTTAGATAATAACCTAAATAATTAAATGCGCCATCCTATATCAAAAACAAGCATGAAAATGCACCATTATTTTTCCATCTGAAATCAGAATTTCGCTTCTGTCTTTACTTTTTGCTGCTTGTAACTTCCCATCCGTAAGGTGGGTAGTTCACGTAACCTTTATCATTTTGAAGGAATCATTGAAATTAACGTTAGTGAGGGTTTGTCATGGCTCTCAGAGTTGTAGAAGAGATTAGAGCGTATGGACATCCTAATATTCGTGCCACCCATAGATCGACATTAGAAATAACAAAAGAAGAAAACCTAACACCTAGAGGAGATTGCATCATCGCCATAAAAGCCAATAAAGGGCTATACGAGCTTAGCAACGAATTTAAAAAAATAGTTAGAAAAGATGGGTCAAAAATAAAATTAATCATCGAAGTTGAAGGACTAAAAGAGGAAATTACCGGTTATGGCAGCCCCAAACTCACTTTAAATCACCCTACAGACATTGTTTGTAGAAAAAGCAGCTATACCTGCAGTAGAACTCTAATGATTAAGGCTAATAAAGCAGCAATAGACTTCAATAGAGAAATCATTAAAAAACTAAAAAACCCCAATACCCTAGTTAAAATTACTTTAATAGCTGAGCTCAGCGAATAAGTACATCAACTGCGACCTGCCATTCATGTGGAGCGTACGGCCTTACCCGCCTAACATTTAACACCGAAACCACTCTTCTCCCCGACTGCAAAACTCTTTCATCCAAAATTTTAACAACCTTTCCCTCAGGATCTGGTTCTGAAGCAAACTGATAGTAATGAATTATTCCACCTTCCGGTTTCACAGCTAAACAAGCATCTTCTATAAAATTGTAAGCCTTTTCAGGAAGATTCATAATCACTCTATCAGCTTTCCCAGACAACCTCTCTTTGATTACTTGTTTTGCATCTCCTAAAATCGGTATAACTGCCCCTTTAAGCCTGTTTCTCTGTATATTTTCTTTTAAGTATTTTATAGCATGAGGATTCTTATCTATGGCATAAACAGTTACGTTTACTCTTTTTGCAATTAAAATAGCAAAAGGACCAATACCAGTAAACATATCGACAACCGTTTCTCCATCCCTTACCTGAGAAGCTACTCTCCAATGTTCAGTAGCCAACCTAGGGCTAAAATACACCTTAGAAACGTCTAAAACAAACGTACATCCATATTCCCTATGTATAGTTTCAGTCTTTTTCTCACCAGCTATATACTCAAGTTTCCGTATACGAAATTCAGAATCCACCTTACCTGCTTTCGCTAAAACCGTCTTAACATTTTTGTGAACCTGCAAAATAGCTTCTCCAATCTTACGTTTCAAGCGATAAACTTCCTCAGGAACCTCAATGATAGCAATGTCACCAATAATATCAAAAGATCGACGAACAAACTCCAAATCCTCTTCACTAAGTTCATTTCTCAAAATATCAAGAAAACTCCTAGGTCTACTTTTACAACGCTCCATCTCCCTTTCAACAATTTCAACCTCACATATATTCTTTAATTCCTCTAATTCATCTTCACTCAAATAACGAGTAACCGGAAAAAACAGGTAAATATCATCTTTATCAATCTTAAAATCTCTATTTAAAACACCCATACTATTGAGCTTTTTTCTAATAGCTTCTCCAACTTTTCTAGGAACTTTAATACACAAGACAGAAGACTTCAAAATAATCACCAATTCACAAGCACAACATTCCTTACAAATTAACTTAACGTTACAACGCAAAAATAGTTTTATGGTTACAACAACCCAGAACACTACAAGAAACAGAGCCCAGTCTGCTCCTCCTAGACTTCTTCGTAAATACAAACAAATCAAACTACTCCGAAGCTTTATCCCAGAAAACTTTTGTGTAATTAAACTATCTACAAAAAGCTTTAGGTATATATTATCGTACCATAAATAGTATGCGTGAAAAGTATGGATGGTGAAAAGTTGCATTTAATAGAAAAACTTTACATTGAAAACTTTAAACTCATAGAAGAAAACATATTCAAATTCTCTCGTTTCAACATATTAATAGGACCTAATGGATCAGGGAAGTCATCAGTAATACATGCACTTGCCTACATAAAAATAATGGCTAGAATTGGATCAGAACCGCGTGTACCCTACGAATTTCCAGATTTACTATTCTTAAGAAATATCTCTAATCGCGAGAAATCGTTGAAAATAGAAATACATGGAAAGTACTTAATAACCTTTGAAGAATTGAAAGGAACTTTTGCTGAGTATATTGTACGTATAGTTGACATGAGTTTTAGTGGAGAAATATTAGGCGTTGTTTTAATGGACGGAAAATATGTGAAAGAATTTCCTATAAAAATAGGTGGAAAATTATTAAGTCGAAGATCTTCTAGCATCTTAGAATATGTATTGAAACCAGGCTCTAGCCGTATTATAAACATATATGCTCCAATAGGGAGGATAAGTTTTGTTCCTGTGTTAAGAGGCATGGTAGCCATTGCATCTCAACCAGCAATATCTCTGGGCTACGGCTACACTAATATACTTGGCATGATAGCTTCGGATTACGTAATAAGGCAAAAGATAGGCGAACTAGCTTCCCAAATTTTAGGATACAAAGTATCACTAGATTTGAGATTTATTCGAAGAGGATGGGCTCTTGAGAATTTAGCGTATGGGATACCGATAAATATGGCTCAAGAAGCATTCGGCATTTCGCAACTCTTGTATCTTCTGCTATTCTTATTAATGACCCCTGAAGGGGGAGCAGTATGTATTGAGGAACCTGAAATTCATCTACATCCAGCGTCTCAAGCAAGACTTGTTGAAAAGCTTGTGGAGGTGGCAAAGCAAAGAAACTTGCAACTGATAATAACTACACATAGTGAACATATTCTTCTAAAATTCTTGAACTTAGTAGCTAAGAATACTATAACAAATGAAGATCTTAAAGTTTATTATTTCGAAAGAGACGAGAAAAAACCTGTAGCGCGTGTTGAGGAACTTGAAGTTACTGAGAAAGGGGAACTCATTGGAGGTTTAAAAGGATTCTTCGAGCACGAGGTCGATGAATTTGAAGAGTACATCAAAGCTAGAACTAGTCGTAGATAAAAATGTATTCTATACGGCTGCAGAAATAGATAATGTACCATTAGATGTAAGCTTGACATCTCTACAAACAATACTTAAGATAATAAGGGAATGTCATACCATGGTTGTAACAGGAGAATATCTGAGCAACATTTTCAAGAAGCTGAAAAAAGCCAAAAGTAAAGCTGCAATGTATCTGGCTAGTATATTAAATAGGGCAAGAGCCATAGAAAAAAAGTTTAAGTACGAAAAACCTATGGAAGTGGAAGATGTCCCCAAGGATGATATAGACGTCGTTGGCCTGGCACTAACGAGTAAAGATAAAATTCTAGTGGTAGCAAACATTGATAATCATCCAGCAGATGAAGAACTAGTTACGGTGTTAAGGGAAAGGTATAAGGGTAGAATTCGCGTGCTTACATGTAAAAAACTTCTTGCTCTGCTAGCTATTTAGCCTTACTAATTTTCGGTACTAAAAACTGCCCAATAATAATCATTACATAAAATCAACTCATAATTCTATTATTGACACATTTATGTCAAACCTTTGGAGCTTAAGAGAGGGGGTTTCCTTTAAGGTCGAAGATTAAGTCTCAATAACCATTCTTCACGATTCTTACATTACCTTTTTCTTTCGATGTACGTCACGGTTGTTACGTCTCTATAAATTAATAAAAATGAAATTTGCTTGTTACTTTATTATTTGTTGTAATATTTGTGTTATTAGTGTTCCTATTGCCATTCCAGCTAGGTATGTTATTGGTCCACCGTTTCCGAAAACTTGTATTGTTGTATCTATTATTGGCCACAGTATTCTTTCAAATATCCACGAGTTATTTCCAAATAGACAGTTCGCTATGTATGGTACTGCTTCGTCGGCTAAAATAACGTTATTTCCTTCAACAAGCATCCCTAGAAGTATACCATCTATTAAACATCCAAGGAAAGTTTGAAGTAAAACCTTTGCCACATCCTTTAATGTACTTTCATCTTCCTTTCTAATTAGAAATTTTGCAAAGTCTTGGTAATCGTCTATATTCATCAATGCAAAACTTACGCACGCCAAAAGCACATATAATTTTATCTTTCCATATCCCGATTTAAGAGTAGTTTTAATGTTTTCCGGTATCCTTTTATAGATTTCTTCTCCAAACTTGTGACCCAGAAAACATGTAGTTACAAATACTGCTATAAACACGACCATTGAACCTGCTTTGTACGCTTTTTCAATGGTTTTTCCCAAGAATTTTCTATAAATTTCGCCTTTTTTGGAGTTTAAAAATCCTTCAATGCTCTTTCTCATATTCACTAGCTTTCCTTTTCCTGATAATTCTACTGGAATTTCGATGAATGTTTCCTCAATGTTCCTCCTTGAAATAATGTTCCTTAGTTTTTCTTCATATATCTCCTTTCTTACTTCACTCCTCCATTTTTTACCCTCTTCCCTTGCTTCATTGAGCATATCGTAATCAAACGGCCAATTATCCTTAACAGTATCTTTAATAGCTTTTCCTATTTCGTTAGCTCTTCTAACAAGTTGTTTTTTATCTTTAAGGGCTTCATACTTTCCTTCGATCTCTTTAACTTTTTCCACGGCTTCTTTATGTACTAATTCGTAGTAAAGAGAGTATTTATCCTCGAGATATTTGTTTATCTTTGATATGGCTTCTTGAACATTCTTTTTCTCGGCCTCTAGTCTTTGACTCCTTTCATTTTCCAATCTTTCTAAGACTTTTCTGAGCGTTAAAACAGTTTCTGTATGAGCTAACGGGATCTCGTTGAGAAAATATGGATCAAATGTTTGTATAACTCCTTCAACCTTACCATTAACGACCGTTAGATGCGCTTCGAGAGTAAATTGGGCTATTGTGTCAAATAAAGTCGGTTTTATGCCTTCCTCGGTCTCCCATTTTTCTACTATTTTTTTGCTTCTGCAAGTTTTTTAGCAGCAGACTTAAGTATTGACTCGGTATAAGCAACAGCTTTATTCAAAAACCTTACGTTTGAATCTATCCAATTATTCAAAATCTTTTCAACCCAACTTAAATCTACGCCTAAAACACTTGACAATGCCCCTAGAAGTCTATCCATAGTCCAGGAGAAATATTTTAATATTCCATTTGCAAATTTTGCTATCGCAGCAATTATTAGGGCAGCAACAAGTTCACTCAGAGTTTTACCAGCTCTAATCATAGAATAAGCTACGGAAACTACAGTCTTCAAGTATTGTTTTGCAAAGTTTATTACGAAGTTTGCCCCGCGGAAAACCGTATTATCTAAAATGGATTTTACCGGTTTACGCATCCACCTACTCCAAGGAGCATTAAATGTCGCATCAATCCACCTGTATACCGCGTTTTTAACACCGTAGTAGTTTCTGTAAATTGCATTAAAAATCTCGTCCACAAGCAAAATCGCATTTCTAACATCAATAATACTGGCAGCAAGTTTTCCAGCATAGCCGCTTCCAAAATTTTTTCTCTCGGCTTTTGGCGGCCTCCAAAACCTCCCAACAATAAAAGGTATACTTCTAGCCTTATGTCTGAAATTTATTCTCGAGGTTTTAGCTGATTTGCTGAAGACTTTACATTTTGGCGGTATATGATAACTTATATGTTTAAACTTCTTTCTTACATAGCTTCTCGGAGGCTTTCCTCGATGAATTATTGCTTTAACATGTTTTCTATGAAGGGTGATCCTATAAGTTTGCCTATGGGTTGTTCTTCGACCTAGTCCGAAGCCTAAAGTTATATTGTCGTTGTTATCGTAGATTTCGTAAGGGTTAACTGTCGAATTTGTTTCTTCGATTTCATCTACGACTCTAAATTCTACGTAGCCCTCCACTACTTCATTGGTAAAATTGTCAACAACTTGAACAGGGAGATACACATGTTCTTCAACTAGTTCATAGGTTCCAGAAGATAGAACTGACTGCACTGAGGCAACATATTCTCCGTTCAAATATGTTTCTCCATCATAAGTTAATATTGCTGCATCGCTAAGCTCTTCGAAAAAGGAAATCACGGAACTGTTGCCGTAGATCTCTTTTTCCCTGCCCATGTTGCAAAACGGTAAATAAACGAACTTCAACTTACTTAAGCTACTTACACCTAATTCCTCTGCCAAATATTTCAAGGTTTCACCGTTTACAACGGCTACATTGTTTTCTCCATGCATCAACATTCCATGGATTTGCAAAGTTTCATTTAAGACTCCATGAGTTAAAATTATTAGATAGGCTTCGCTTATTCTTCGGTCTTGCTCAGCTAACCACAACAAATACATCAGGTTCATCGCTGTGCAATAGTTTCCCGCCATGATTATGGCTGCATCCCCGACTTCCTCTGCAAATTTCAAAATTTCATCTACCACTATACGTGTTCTTTCATCACTAAACAAGGTTTCATTTAAAATAGCGATGTCAGTATACCAAGAAAGCTAAGACAAGTATGCCCGTGCGATTAATATTTGCCACGGATTCTCCATAGATTTTTTCAACGTCCATGCTTAAATATCCTGTTGCGTTTTTCCCTGTGAGCCAGTTTTCTTGAATGTTTGAGTTCAACACGATGCCTTGACCAATATTTAGTGAACCGTTAAGCGGGGATATTATTACTCTGCTAATTATTTCTTCTTCCCAAATGTTTACGGGTGTTCCGTTCTTGAATCCTTGGAAATCTGGGTTGAAGCTATCAATGTAGATTTTTGGTGTTTTATAGCTTGCAAGTTCATCTAATATTTTTCCTTCACTTGTTGCCATGAGTCCTGCTGTTGAAAACTCCATTAAGAGAATCAATAAGACAATTATCGCCAATTGAAGCTTAACTTTCATAGTTTAACCCTCCAACCTAATATCAAATTTGAACACGAAGTTTAAATACCAAATCTATTGCACATCAAAAACCGTACAGGGTGCTCAGAGATTCAAATTATAGAATGACAAAAATGTAAAAATTGTAATAAATATTAGTTTAAATTTGTTTCCGGTTTTTAAAGAAGTTTTGTGTTTTTCTAGCTTCTTGTCTTAAGTCAAGTATGGGGACAAACTTTAAGATTTATTTAATGAGAATGGTGATTTTGTTCATATGGTAATAGTATTTCGTTTATGAAGAAGATTCATCGATTATTTACTCAATCAGGTTTAATTGGTGTTATAGTTGAATGAAGAAGTTGAATCTTTGTCTAATAAATTAAACTATGGTTTTAAGCTTCGTGTGATGGATTTAAGGATACTTGAGGCTTTATTTAATATTCAAAGTTTAGATTCGAAACAAATAGCGAGGGAAACTTCTTTACCAGAGAAAACTTAGATGAGACTTTGAAGTATTTTTATGAGGTTATCGGAGAAGTTGACATTTATTTTCTTAAGAGTTTCCACGAATCCGTGTCCTTTAGATTTTATGATGTGAAGAATATGTGTTGGAAAATAGATTTCTCCGCTTTATCGCTTTACATTAAAGAAATCATGTTTAAAGAAGGGTTTTTAGAAGTTTTAAGGGAAAGTTCAATAATAAAAACGGTGAATAAACAGTGCTCCGCCAAAACAGTTAAGCTTGACGAGTGGGAGTTGAAAGGTCTTTATGGTTTTTGAAAAATTTCAAAATAAAATTTTCATATTCTCTAAGTCAAAGCTGGGGATTTCAAGAACAAAAATCTACCAGCTGAAAAGAAAAATGGAAAATCTAGGTGTTCTAAGTTTTTATATTGATGTTTGTCCACCACAACTTGTAGAAAATCTATTTTTAATTATTGAAAACTATGATGAAGCGTTTTTGGAGTCTCTACTTCTAGGTTTAAGCGAACTTCCAAAACTGAGTTACTGGAAAGCCATAAAATGCGGGGGCGGAGGAAAAGTTAGCAAGAGGGATGTAGTTGTTATCAGGTTAAGTCTTCCTCGAGGAGGATTTATAGTTTTCCTCGAAAACTTTACAAAAATATTGATCGATAAAGTTAACTTTAAAATGTATCTAGAAATTGAATTCACGAAAAACAGAAAAAGTGTAGGTCCTTAAATTAACCGAAATGGTATACTTAGGAGTTTTCTATGAAAACTTTTTGATCCTTCTCTATGAGTCTTTTCTCTTAGTTGGCTTTTGGAACATTAAATCTCACAATATACATGCGTGTATTTCAAGGAAGACGCTAAATGTTGTGTTGCAACTGTTACATGCTTTTCATATTTCTCAATCTCAATATGTTTAATATATTTGGCTAAGGCTTTAACGAACTCTTTAAACTCGTTCTTAAAAACATAGTTTCTGAGTCCCAGTAAAACTATTCTAGAACTCTTATTATAAGATAAATCTATTCTTGTTTCATTAAACAACCTTAAAAAACTAACTATCTTACCTTCTTCCTCAAAAACTTTGATTTCCAACGCTAAACTAAACAAGAAAATGATATATTCCAAATTATAAAGCCTAACACCTGTATCAACATACATTTGATTCAAGTAACGTTTAACATTATCCCTCCCAGCTTCCTTTAGAACCTTTCTAGTCTCAGTTAATTAATCCAGATTTTCGCAATCAACTCAACAAGCTTTTTATTCTACATTTATATTGAAGCTTTCACATTATATTTTAAGCTCAAATTGGATACTATTTGGAATCAACTCGGAAAATTGCTTAAAAATACTTTTTTTATTATATTATAAAGAAATAAAAAATATGTGGAGAGAAAAACTATGAAAATGTGGAAAAAACCCATAATGTACGAAATTGCATCCGATCCAGAATATTATGGAGTTCTTCCAAAGGAGGAGGAAGAAAGAGAGTTAGAATAAAATCAGCAAAAATATTCTTTAATTTTTTATAACCCAATTTCTGGTGGTGTAAGTAATATGGATACCCATGAGATCGATCTAAATTCTTTACCAATACTTACTGAAAATATTAGAATAAGTAAGCAAAAAACACGAGCAATACTATTTACTACTAGAACCGCATATGTCATTAACGAAACAGCTCTAAGAATCATTGAACTTTGTACTGGCGACAAAACTATAAAAGATATAATAAAATCCCTAAAGGAAGATTTCTTTCATGTAGAAGAGAGGGTAATAATTAATGATGTTATTTCTTTCTTAAAAAAACTTGCAAGGGAAGGCATCATAACAATACATGACAAGTGATGTAGTTTTAGGGTGATATTATGTGTCATTATGTGGAAGACAAAAGTATTACTTGTTATCCATTTAAACTTGTTGCGGAGTTAACTTATAGATGTAATTTAAAATGCATATATTGCCATAACCCTGTGAATAAAGAGTTATTCAGAGATGAATTAACCACAAGGCAATGGATGGACATAATTAGAGATGCAAAAGAATTGGATGTTGTAGAGATAAATTTCACTGGGGGAGAACCTACCCTGAGGAATGACTTGTGCAAACTTGTATCATATGCTAAGAAACTAGATTTTAGGGTAGGCATTGATACAAACGCCACTTTGATGAATGATGATCTTTGCAAGAGGTTAATAAGGGCTGGAATAGACCATGTTCAAATTGGTTTTCCTTCGATTAGTGCAAACATTGAAAAAAAAGTAACTGGTTCTGCCATGTTAAAAAATAAAATAAAAACAATTAGGACTTTTGTAAGACATGCAGTTCCAGTATTTTTAAATGTAGTATTAACACGAAAAAATATAACTGAAGTGAAGAAGATTATTCGCCTGTCGGAGGATTTAGGCGTATCTATGCTAATCTTTCAACCCGCATATTTGTATGGAAGAGCAGCAAAATATGCATGTAGCAATGAAAAGATATTGCCTTCAAGGAATCAGATGAAATATGTGTTGGAAGTACTTCGTGAAGCTGAGAAAGGAAGTTCTATAAGGATACATAAACCAAGTCTGTTCTACTATACGGGGCTTCCAATGCCATGCAGTTGGCAATATGAAGGAGTACTGGTTATAACACCAAATGGTCTAATTACACCGTGTGAACCTGCATCGAATCTCTATCCTCTAGTGAGATTTGATAACATTCGCACCAAGAAAAGCCTATATAGTATATGGATTAATTCTCAGGCACTAAAAATGTTCAATGATCTTAGATGGTTACCCGAGGTTTGCCGAAGGTGTGAGTATAAAAATAAATGTAGGGGCGGATGTAGAGTAAAAGCACTTCTGATTACTGGCAATCTTTATGCAGAAGATCCAACATGTTTTGCATCAAAATATAGACAAGTTATAGAAACTTTTCTTAGTTAGGGGTACAAATGATCAAGTTAATGAAATATAGAAGACTAGGAAAAACACAGTTAAAGGTATCAGAGATAGGACTGGGCACTTGGGAACTTTCACTTAAAAAAAGGAATATAGCTAGGAAAATATTAGAAAAAGCATTTGAATACGGAATAAATTTATATGATACTGCCGATGTCTATGGTTGGGGTAAATGCGAAGCATTGATTGGTGAGACGTTTAAAAAAATAAGAGAAGAGATAATAATAGTTACTAAGGTAGGTGTTAATTTTTATAAAAAGCCAATATCCTTGGATTTTTCTCCACACTACATCGAGAAGGCGGTTCAGAAATCACTTAACAGATTACATACCAAGTATATAGATATACTTCTTCTTCATAGAACCCCGGATACCGTTAAAGAATTTGTTAAATTATCAAACTTGATAAAACGTCTAAAACGCGATGGAAAAATATTTTATTGGGGCATTTCAGTCAATATTCCCCAAGAGGTATTGGCAATTTTACAACATGTAGATGACATTGAAGTCATCGAGATACCATACAATATAATCTACCAGGAGCCAAGAATTAGTTTGTTTTCTCGCGCGGAAAAGAACAAGATCGGGATTATCGCCAGAGAAATACTCCTTAAAGGTCTCTTTACTGGCAAAATGCTGAAGAAGTCGTTGTCTACTAATTTGAAACTTAACCACATATCAAAAGAAAAGGTAGAAGATATTTTACAAATAATAATAGATTTATTAAATTACTTACACTTAAAGGAGGAAGATTTATTAACTCTAGCCATAGGTTTTGCTCTTTCCGACCCTAGAGTAAGTTCTGCGCTTATCGGTACATCTAATATAAAACATCTCGAAGAAGATATGAACGCGTATAGAAAAAGTTTACTTTTCTCAACGACTTATCGTCTCATAGAAAAATATTATGAAAACTTCTTATAGGGAGGGCCAAATTGTAATGAAGTTACCTCTCTGGTTAAGGGGAAACGTACTTGTCCTTAGCGTTACACAGACAATTTTTGTTTCAGCTAACACGCTTTGGATCGTGTTTTTTCCGCTGTGGTTATCATTTTTAGGAGTTGATGATATTGGTATTGGATTGATCTTTACCGTCGGAACCACGACATCTGCACTCTCAATCTTCGCTGGAGGTAGGCTAGCAGATGTCCACGGGAGAAGGAAGGTCACAGTTATAGGATCATTAATATACACCCCAAGCATCTTGTTTATTCTATTCCTTAAGAACGTTCTTGGGTCTACACTTGGATATCTAACTTATTGCTTGGGTACTGGTCTAGCTGCACCAGCAATTACAGTAATGTTAATGGAAAGTAGTCCACAGGGAACTAGAGGGACTTCTTATGCCTTTGCTAGCAGAGTATTGCCTTCCCTACCACCAGCTTTATTAGCACCCCTAGGAGGCTACCTTTTTGATAAGAAAATGTATGGTTTTTCTCTTTTAATAGCATTTTTTAGTTTTATATTTGTAACACTAATATATTTGGTATTTTTGAAGGAAACCTTGCTGAAGAATGAAGGCATCAAGACTTTCACTCATAAACGTTCCTCGTTTAATGTTCTGGATAAATTTTTGATATTGATCATTACGGCTTTCGGTATTGATATACTAACCACTAGGGGAATCAATTGGTATGTCCCATTATTTCTTAAGAAATTCGGATATTCTGCCTTCAGATACGGTATACTTATATCCGCTTCCACCATAGCTATTACGATTGGAAGCTTTGTTTCTGGAAAGCTTACAGACAGAATTGGACCTGTAAGAACTGCTACTATTGACTGGATCCTTGTCGCTATCGTAATTTACCTATTTGCTTTTATGTCTTCGTGCTTCACAGTTGCTGTTTTACTTTATGCTGTATGGAAGTTTGTGGGAATGATAAGTTATGCGGCGCCTGCACTTCTGATTAATGATCATTATGATCAGAAGAAAAGAAGTACTGCTATGGGGGTTTATACTTCACTGACAAGACTAGTAACATTAATTGGGCCACCGTTAACAACATATGCTTTGTTTTTCGGATCAAGAACTCCATTTATCTTCAAGTCAATACTTGCCTTAGTTTCTATAACTACTCTTCATATCGCAGTAAGACTAGAAAAACAAAAATAAGAGAGGATAACATTGCAGCTGGGAGATTTTATACCAGTAATTAAAAAGTGTAAAGAAGGGGAGCCTAACAGAGGGGCTCATTTAAAATGGAACTACGTGACTAGAAAAATAGACATTATAATACATTTACCAGAAGTTTATTCTAGCATAATGGCTGTCCTAAAAAGTATAAATGTATGTCCGAAGAAATTTGAAGTTTTAAAAGAAAAATTCTGCATTATCGAATTTATGAAACTATGTATTCATGAGACTTTACATATAATTTTCTTAGATAAAACCATTCCCTCAAGAGAGGAAACCTTTTACATTATAGAGGAAATTTTGGTTCAAAGTTTGACAGATTGGTCACTGTTCGGAAAAATAATAATGCATGAACTCTTACCACATGCGGACTTTAATTACAAACGTAAAGAAAATGACTCTCTCGAAACTTTTCATAAGAAAATATTAGACTTATTGGGATATGAAGAACTTACTAATTTAATATCTAGGAACCATTTGTAACATTTATGACCTCAAAAACATGTAAATATAATTAGACCCAAATCAGATACAAATCACAACAATGCATAAAAGAATTTTTAAAGCTCGCTTATACATTCACATTCTAGGAGGCGAAGTCATATGCGTATATGAGTGCTTGGGAGTATGTTTATCGGTATCTCGGTATCTGTTGTCCAGAGGAGCTAGTTTCTCCGAGGCAAGGAGAAGTGCTAGGTGGGCTTTGAAAACTTTTGGACTACGGGATGTGAGGAATAAGTTGACTATATGTTTGAGTGGTGGATAACGTCGGAGTGCGATTATTATGGTTTTGAGAACGAACGCAGAAGTTTTGATTCTCGATGAACCAACTATTGGTCTAGACACTGCAGCTAGACGTAGTTGTGGAAGGTTATTAGAGAAGTGGTTAAGGGAGATCACACAGTTATTCTTACAACTCATTATATAGATGAAGCCCAAGATCATTTCTGGCACTGTTACAATCATTAACAGTGATGAGATTATTGCTTCAGGTTCTCCAGGCAAATCAAAGGATTTGACGATATATAAGGTTTAAGATCATAGTTAGAGAGATAGAATGTGTAGATCTAATGTCCCACGGAGAAGTAGTTGAATTGAGGGATAAGGTTATTGTCTATGTTAAAGATGAAGATGTACTTAAGGAGATGATGGTAGATTTAAGTCCATAGGAAGGTAGAGTTGAGCGTTTAACCTGCAAATTTAGAAGACGTATCTATTGAACTTTTTTATCCGATTTAACGAAATGTAACTGTTGCTTAATGCTACGGATGTTTGATTTATGTATCTATTAACTTTTTTTATTTTTATAACTTGATAAGCTAATTTGTTAGTTATATTATAATGTAGTTCAAGAATAGTATTTCAAAACTCAATAGTAGTTAAATTTTGCTTTATTTGCATTCATTATAAGAATTTAAGTTTTTAAGTAGTTTTTCTCCTTCATAAGTTGATTTGTAAAATATTATACGTCCCAGTTTTACCTGTTTAATTAAATTTGCTTCTTTTAACTTTTTTAAGTGTTTTTGAACTGTCCACCAATCTAATTTAAGTTCTTTTGCTATTTGATGGCAATTTTTTGGGCCTCTTAATAATGTTTCAAGTATCTGTCTCCGTGTTTTAGCTCCTTTAGAGAAAACTAATAATATTATTTGTTGATCGTTGAGATCCTTTAAATGTAGGTTAACTACATTGTGCATCGTTGTTTCCTCCGTATTGGTAAGTATTTCCGCCTTCACCGCTTCCAGGGTCTTGTGGAGTTACGTTGTAAAATATCGCATAGTAATATTGGTTATATTTGTCTTGCAGTGAAGGGCTTTCAGTTTGAGAATTCGATATTCCTGGTATCGGAGAGATTACTGCTGGAAGTGCTATTGTTATTAAAATGAGACATATGAGTAGAAGAGACGTGCTTCGCATACTCTTCCCTCTAAATGATACATTTACTTTAAAAATATATAAAAATTTTGGTAAAAATATCATCATGATGGATAATACTATACTAATATGTTAAGATTTAAGAATATGTTTCTATGATGGTTGGGTTGTGTCGGGCATAAAGGGTGATAATATGGGATATGTTTATGTTATTCCGTCTGTTGTTGAGTATGCTGAGAAGTTTAAAGAACTCGGCTCTTTAGATTTTAAAATAATTAGAGCTATGTATAGGTATGGTGTTAGGAATATTAGTCAAATAGCTAAGCTAATAGGTGTGCCGCAGCAAACTGTTAGTTACCGTGTTAAAAGATTTGACGAACGTGATCTTGTACGATTCAGAGCTTTGATTAGTGAGGAAAAGCTAGGATTAAAAAGCTACTTAGTAGTGGCTAGCACTTCTCTTGGTATGGAAGAATTATCAAGTTATTCTATGACATGTTTCCCTTTATGGAGATATTTGGCTATAGTTGATGGTTGGAAACATGGAAACTACGTAAGATACATTATTCCACCAGACAAGGAAACTGATCTCAAAGCCTTCTTAGATAAACTTAAAGATACAGGATTGATTTTAAGATATGAGCTGTATGAGACTACTAGTCCATATTATCCCTTGCTAAACTTAGATTTTTATACTGGAAGAGAAGGCGCACCTGTTTTTAACTGGGATAAGTGGATAGATGATTTTGATTCTTTTTCTGAGGAGAAAATTTCTGAACCAAGTTTTGCTAAGGCTAAGTTTGATCTTTATGATTTAATTATTCTTAGGTGTTTGGAGATTAATGCTAGGATGAAGTTTAGAGAAGTGGCAAGGGAAATAGCGAAGATTCTTAGAGAGGAAAATTATGGGAGATTTATACCTTTGGTTTCAAGGAGATTTAAGAATATTGTTTCTCAAAATCTTATTAGGGGTTATCGAGTTGTTGTTTTCCCTAATCTTGGTCCAACAGTTCTTTTCTTAATTTACTATCTTAAGTTTACTAGTGCATCTAATCTTGGTAGGTTTTTAGGTGGGTTGAGCTATTTGCCTTATAATTTTTCGTATCTTAAAGTTCTCGGTAAAAATGAAATATTTCTTCATTTAGTAATTCCTGTGTATGAGTATTTGAATTTGCGGAAAGCGATAAGTAGGCTTGGTGAATTAGGCTATCTAAAAAGTGCTTATGTTCTTATTGGAGATTTATCGCAGGCTTGGGACAACGTGAAAATATATGAGATGTATAAGGATGGTGCATGGAATTTCAGCTACGGGGTAGTTCTCAAAATGTTAAAAGAAGCTTTAGCTAGAAGAAATGTAAATTTGGAGATTTAGTACATGCTTTACCTAAATATTTAACTGATAATGTAACCTCAAAATGGGTATCGAAGTACTCGTGACTGCCTATAGTGCGCGTTATCATTCTTGTCATGAAACTTATCGTTGCTCAACCATCAATCCTTTCTCAAATTTCCTTGCTGTCCAAGAGTATATAAGAGACAATATTCTTGGTAACATTTCCGTATTTCTCAATGGCTGAGCAGAGAAATTTGAGGCAAGAATGTTTTTGAAAAGAAACAAAAATTACGGGAATATAGCATTTTCAGTATAACATTTCAAAGGCGTCTAGATTTAATTTATTGTACTAGTTTGGTGATGTTCTCGTTCCCAGCGGGTTTTCGATCTATCTTATCTATCATTTTCACTTGAAGAACAAGTCCGAGTTAAGTAAAATATGCCAGCTCACTAGAGATGGCGGGCCCGGCGGGATTCGAACCCGCGACCACCGGGTCTCTCCTCACCTTAACGAATAAGAGCCCGGCGCTCTACTTTGCCGGGTCCTATGTTATTTTCCCTCTAACTGAGCTACGGGCCCATTTTAACTTTACATGTGTCTCATTAATAGGGAGAATTCTTTTTATTTTTAAAATTATTCATTTGTGAATATAAAATGTTTTCTTTCAATTCTTTTTATTGAGGAATTCTCTATGGGAGGCCTACAGGGTTTACTTTTGTTTGGTATTTTGTATTGTTTCATAATCCATTTTTATGTATTACGTTATTAGTAACCTGTACCGCATTTCTTATTTTAGCTTGCTTTCAACTATAAAGGCATATAGTTATAATTTAAAAGATTGGTGAGTTAAGTTATGTTGTATTGTTGTGGTTGGAGGGTTAAGGTTGGTGGGTAAGGTTAAGGTGGCGATTATTGGCGGGTCTGGTCTTTATCAATTGCTTGAAAAATCTGAACATGTAATTTTAGATACTCCCTTTGGGAAAACTCCTCGTATAGAAATTGGCGAGATTGAAGGGGTTAAAGTAGCTTTTTTACCGAGGCATGCTAAGCCGGGGAGTGAGAAGGTTGGACACGATGTTCCTCCTCATAAAATAAATTTTAGAGCAAATATTTATGGGCTTCATATGCTTGGTGTTGAGAGAATTATTGCTAGTAGTGCATGTGGGTCGCTGAACCCAGCTATGGAGCCTGGAGACTTCGTCATTCTAGATCAGTTTATCGATATGACAAAAAATAGAACATACACTTTTTACGATGGAGAAATACCAATAAGGGTTTTTGAGGATAAACCTCCAGTAACTCAAGTTATTCATATAGATTTCACAGAGCCTTACTGTCCAGAACTACGTAAAATAATTTTTGATGCTTGCAAAAAACTTGGTGTACGTTTTCATAAAAGGGGATGTTATGTAGCAACTGAGGGACCGAGGTTCGAAACTCCTGCAGAAATTAGAGCATATAGGCTTCTTGGCGCCGATGTTGTAGGAATGACTAATGTACCAGAGAGCGTTTTAGCAAGAGAACTTGGAAAATGCTATGCTGCAATAGCTATAGTAACAAATTGGGCTGCTGGAATACAGGAAAAAGTTTCCCACCAAGAAGTAATAGAACTCTTTAACAAAAGAATAGAAGACATAAGACAAGTTATTAAAGAAGTGGTCAGAAACATCCCCGAACAGAAAAACTGCCAATGCGAAAAAATCGTGAGAGACGCCATCTCCATAGAATAAATCAAATAATTCTATTTTACATGAAGTAGAGTAAGATTAAATTACACTCATCAATGTTCTATCAAATTTAGGAAGTTATTGCCATCGAATTCGGAAGAGTATCTAAAGAGAGAAAAAAGTAAATAAAATATTAATAAAACTTGTTAGTTTGCTTATTCCTATTCTCTTAAATGAATTACTTTGTTTATGGAGGTTCATGAACAGAGTCTACGTATTTTATAACATTTTTGACGCTTAAGTTCCAACTTCGTAACTTTTTACGTACTCTTCCTGTTCAGGAGTCAATTGATCGATTTCTATTCCCATTGATTTAAGTTTTAGTTCTGCTACCATTTTGTCAATTTCTTCGGGGACTTTGTAGACTTTAGGTTCTAATTTACTGTGGTTTTCTAATACGTATTTTGCTGATAGCGCCTGAAGTGAGAAACTGAAGTCCATAACTTCGGCTGGGTGACCCTGTCCGGCTACGATGTTTACAAGTCTACCCTTAGCTAGCAAATAGAGTTTTCTTCCATCTTTTAACTCGTATTCTTCAACGAGATAATCGTTGTATGGTAAACCAAAATACCTTGTTTTCTTCTTTTTGGTTGCTAGTTTTTCAAGGTCTGGGATGCAAACCTCAACATCAAAGTGACCAGCGTTGCAGAATATACATTTGTCTTTTGCGACTTCAAAATGCTCTTTTCTTACTACTTTGTTAACTCCTGTTACCGTAATTACTATGTCTGCTTGTTTTACTGCATCGATCATTTTCATGACTTGATAACCTTCCATGCAAGCTTCTAAAGCTTTAATAGGGTCAACTTCGCATACAATTACTTTTGCACCCATTCCTTTTAATCTGCTAGCTAAGCCACGTCCACACCATCCAAAACCAGCTACAACTACTGTTTTACCTGCTATCATTAAATTGGTTGCATTTAAAATTCCAAATATAGATGACTCAGCTGTTCCAAACCGATTATCAAACAAATGCTTCATTTTTGCATCGTTTACAGCTATAACTGGAAATCTTAATTTCCCTTCTCTTTCCAAGTTTTTTATTCGAGTTACTCCGGTAGTTGTTTCTTCGCATCCTCCCATTATCTTATCTAGTAGTTCAGTTCTTTCTTGGTGAACCAAAACTATTCCATCTGCTCCATCATCGATGATTATATCAGGTTTATGGTCTAAAACTCTGTTTATATTTTCCCAGTATTCTTCGATGGTTTCTCCACGCCATGAATAAACATGTATATTTGGATGCTCCGCTAGGGCTGCAGCTACGGAATCATCGGTAGTCTCTGGGTTTGCCGAGGTTGTTGAAACCGTCGCACCTGCATCTGCCAAAACTCTTAGCAACGCTGCGGTCTTTGCTTCTAAATGAAGTATGGCTGCTATTGTTTTATTTTTGAAGGGTTTTTCTTTTTCAAAGGTTTTTCTTATTTCCTTTAAGATGGGCATAAAATTTTCTACCCATTCTATCTTTAGTTTTCCCTTATCTGCTAGACCTGGGTCTTTCACTATGCTTTTCCCCATTTTAATTCCCCTATTGTTTTCCTCTTTTCCAATATTTTAAAACTGCATAAAGTTAAATTAGTTGTGTTACATTTCCTAAAACTAGATTGTGGGAGTGTTAAATATTATGTTGGTTTGTCTTTGCATGCGGGCCTTAATGTTTTTAAGATTGATTAAATACATGTTCTATTACCGTAATTTGGATTGGAAGCCCGGTGTGGGGTGGCGTGGATGGAATTTATTGTTAAAGGTAGTTTTGTTGTTGTTCGTCCAGATAAAATCTTGGAAGATGCAGTTGTTGTGGTTGAGGATGATAGGATAGTTGATGTAGGTAAGGAAAGCGAGTTGAAAGGTAAGTATAGTGGTTACGAGATTATTGGCGGTAAAGGGAAAGTGGTTCTTCCAGGTTTGGTTAATTGTCATACACATGCTGCTATGACTTTGCTTAGGGGTTACGCTGATGATATGGTTCTTAGTGAATGGTTAACCCAGAAAATTTGGCCTGTTGAAGCTCATTTGAAACCTGAGGATATCTATGTAGGCACTTTACTTGCATGTTTAGAAATGTTAAAATCTGGTATAACAGCTTTTGCCGATATGTATTTTTACATGGATAAAGCGGCAAAGGCTGTCGTGGAAAGCGGTATTAGAGCTGTTATTTCTCACGGTATGATTGAACTTGGCAACGCGGAAAAGGGTGAAAGAGATCTTAGAGAAGCCGAGAGAATTGTTAGGACATGCCAAGGTTTAGGCGATGGACGTGTGACTACGATGTTTGGTCCACATGCACCTTACACGTGTTCTCCAGAATACTTACAGAAGGTTAAGGAGACAGCTGAAAAGTATGATGTCGGTATACATATCCATTTGGCTGAAACCAAAGATGAAGTTGAGAAGATTAAAAATACTTTTGGCATTGATCTAAAAGGTAAAGGAGTTATTGAATATGTTGATGAACTTGGTATTTTGGATTCCAGTGTTTTAGCTGCTCACGTTGTGTGGGTTTCTGAAAAAGAAATAAAAATTCTTGCAGAGAGAGGAGTTAAAGTAGCTCATAATCCTGTAAGTAATTTAAAGCTTGCCAGCGGAATTGCTCCGATTCCTCAAATGTTAAGGAACGGGGTGACTGTAGGGTTAGCTACCGATGGAGCTGCTAGCAATAATTGCTTGGATATATTCGAGGAGATGAAAGTATCTGCTATAATTCACAAAGCTCATAGTTTTGATCCGACGGTTACATCCGCTACTGAAGTATTAGAAATGGCAACCATTGGAGGCGCAAAAGCTCTGTTTCTTGACAAGGATATAGGGACCTTGGAAGTTGGCAAGAAGGCAGACATAGTGATTCTTGATCTGAAGAAGCCTAGACTAGTTCCTTTGCATAATATTGTGTCTCATTTGGTTTATGCAGCTAAATGCAACGACGTATGTACTGTTATTGTTGACGGGAAGATTTTAATGGAAAATGGTGAAGTCAAAGTTTTAGATGAAAACAAAGTTATAGAACTTGCACAAAAAACCGCTGAAGATCTGATTTCACGTGCTCAAACGTAAGATGGAGGTTTAAAACATTAGGAAACGTACACCCGCTGTTAAGCTTCACATTGAAGATATTGTGAGAGGAAAATTCATCGAAGAAGACGGAAAAAGGACGTTCGTTACTTATGATGGGAGACATGTTAGTAGAGTTAGAGTTCTTGCAACAATAGTTAGAAAATTTGTAAATGAGGATAAATCATATGGTTTTCTGGTTCTTGACGATGGTACAGAAACAATTAGGGCAAAGGCATGGAGGGAAGACGTTACATTAATCGAAAAATGTAACGAAGGCGATATTGTCGACATATTTGGTAAGGTCCGTGAATTCGGGGAGGAAATCTATATAGTGCCTGAGATAATTGTTAGAGTTGATGACCCCAATTGGGAAATTTTGAGAGAACTGGAAATTATGTGTGATAAATTGGAAAGATTAGAGAGCAAACATGTTGAAATATCTGAAGTAGACGTTTTGGACGCTGTTGAACGTTTAGATAAAGGTGAAGGAGTCCATATAAGAGAATTAATTAGGGAGCTTGGTAATCCCCCCGAGGAAAATCTTCAAAAGGTGCTACGCATCCTTATGAATAGAGGAGAAATCTATGAAAATAAGCCAAATCACTATAGAAAAGTTGGAGCGTGAAGAGCAATGGAAAAATACGACTACGAGAAACTGTTAGATGAAGCATACGCTCAACTACCAAAAGAGGTATTTGAAAGAAGGAGGTTCGAAATACCGAAAGTTATCAGTTTCATAGAAGGTAAAAGAACATTAATTCAAAACTTTAAGGAGATCGCTGATACGCTTAACAGAGACGTTAAACATGTTTTAAAATTCTTCCTCAGAGAACTAGCAACAGCAGGTGAAATTGAAGGTACAAGAGCCACGTTTAAAGGACAATTTTCAAACCACGTATTAAACGAAATTGTCAGAAGATATGCACAACTGTATGTTATTTGTCCAGTCTGTAAAAAACCAGATACCAAAATTGTTAGAGAGGGAAGATTCTGGTTCCTTGTTTGCGAGGCCTGCGGTGCACGAACTTCAATAAAACCTCTATAACCTAAATTTATAATGGTGTACATGATATGCGTGTCTACCTCAAAGTTAGACGGGTCCAAAAGGAAGTAGTCGTAGCGGTGTGCGATGAGAACTTATTAGGTAAGAAATTTGAAGAAGGAAAGCTAAGATTGCATGTTAAGGAAGATTTTTATGGAGGACAGCTAGTTTCAATTAAAGAAGGCGTAGACGCAATTAAAGAAGCAACTATAGCGAACATAGTCGGTGAAAACATTATTAAAAAACTAATTGAAGAAGGACTCGTAATAGAAGAAGCAGTCATAAAAATCGCTGGAATACCCCATGTCCAAATAATAAAAATGATATAATCACGACTTTTCTTTTAATACTTTGGTAATTTTATCATGCATGTAAATTAACTGATATTCTAGGTGTAATACATGTCTTCGAACCGGAAAAAACTTTTTTGCATTGAATGCGGTAGACCTCTCGATAAGAATGAAATTATTAACGGCTTATGCATCGAATGCTATCGTAAATTTTACTCCCTGTTCGATGTGAATGATATTAAAGTTGATGTTTGTCGTAAATGCCTTGCTTTTAAACATCGTGATAAATGGGTAAGGGTGAAAACATACGAGTTAAAAGATGTTGTTCAACAAATACTACAAATAAAAGCATCATATATTGTTGAAAAACACGGAAAAGTAGAGATATCGTTTGGAAGTATCAACTTTGAAAAAAGAGAGAAAGACACCATTACCGCTGTAATCGAGGTTGTGGGTGTAGGGAAGCCGTCCCCAAATCTTCCAGTCTACGAGGAAAGAAAAAACCTTAAACTACATTTACATTTCACAGCGTGTCAGAAATGTGCACAAATCACTAGGGAACACTTCAAAGCTATCATTCAACTTAGAGGAGAGCCGGAGAAAGTGGATAAAGCCTTAAACACTACCCTGCAACTTGCTGAAAGTATCCTTAGCAAGAGGGAAAAAGATAATGAAGCATTTATAACAAAAATTAAGAAAACCAGAGGCGGAATAGATATCTACTTCGGATCCAACAGGATTGCACGCATGATTGCCTATAAATTACGTGACGATTTAGGGGCAAAAATCGTAGAAACTAGGAAAATAGTAAGTAAAGATAGACAGACAAGTAAAAACGTATATCAACAAACATTCTCCGTTAGACTCCTACCCTTTAAGAAAGGAGATCTCCTCCAAATTGATGAACACGTCCTCCTTGTTTTAGATGATCTACCTTCTAGAGGGAAATTAAAAGTGTTTAACGTCATATTAGGTAAGGAAGAAAAACTTCCAATCAAGATTTTCTGGAGAGAAGATGTGAAAAACATTATAAAAGAAAAAATCGAAAGATTTATGGTTATCTCCGTATCTAAAAAACATGTAACACTTATGAATCTACAAAATTATTCTTCTCTGGAAATCGATAAAGATGACATTCCGTTTGAAGTTACAGAGGGGGAAGAAATAGAAGCCATAAAACTTAAGGGAAAACTTTATCTACTCCCCAAAATAATGGAAAAAGAGTAATATAGCATTTTAAAGAGGAATGAAAATGCCTAAAAGGAAAAGAATAGAAGAGCCAACAGAAGTTAGAGAAGTACCATTACCAGGACCTGGAGAGGTTCTTGGGGTTGTTATTCAAATGCTGGGCGGAGATAAAGTTAGAGTAAAGTGTGTCGACGGATACACCAGATTATGCAGAATACCAGGAAAAATGCGAAAAAGAATATGGATAAAGGAAGGAGACATTGTTGTAGTTGCGCCTTGGGACTGGCAGTTTGAAACAAGAGGAGACATTACTTGGAGATATACAAAAGCTCAAGCTAGGTGGCTAGAAGAGAAGGGACTGCTTAAATTCTAGTGGTGAGGGTTATTTTGAAAGACTACGAGAAGAGAATGAGAAAATTAGAAAAGAAATTAAGCCGTAGAGAAAAAAGAACCAAAAGCATGGAAGATCTAAAAATTTCTGAAGGTGTCTTTGATAGATCCACGCTTTTTATACTTTACTGGTTCGTTAACAAAGGAATATTTGAAACACTTCACGGTATTATAAGTACTGGGAAAGAAGCTAACGTCTACTGGGCAACGGACGAAAGAGGCAAAGAATATGCCGTAAAAATATATAAGAGTGCAACGTCAGAATTCAAAAAAACTATGTGGATGTATATTTATGGTGATCCTCGGTTTAAGAGCGTAAAGAAAACTATGAGGGCGTTAATTGTAGCTTGGGCTGAAAAAGAATATAAAAATTTGAGAAGAGCCTATGAAGCAGGAGTACGAGTACCTAAACCAATCGCAGTCCGCGGAAATGTACTAGTCATGGAGTTTATCGGCAAAGACGGTGTTCCAGCACCAATTATGAGGGAAAGCCCTCCCGAGAACCCCGAAAGGGTATTTAACATTTTGCTGGAATATGTAAAAAGACTATACAAGTTTGCTAACTTAGTTCATGGAGACCTAAGTGAGTATAACGTTCTTTTATGGAACGAGAACCCTGTATTAATTGATATGGCGCAGTCCGTTGTTTTAAATCACCCCCTCTCCCAGGAATTTTTGATGAGAGACCTTAAAAACCTTTTAAAATATTTTAAAAATTTGGGTGTTAACGTTCCGGTATTAGAAGAGGCATACAAATACGTTACAGGTGAGTAAACCATGATCAGCAGGGAATTCGTAAAAGTACCAAAAGAAAGAATAGCCGTAGTAATAGGTAGGCGTGGAGAAGTAAAAAAGTATTTAGAAAAAGAGACAAAAACAAAAATCACGGTGAACAGTAGAACAGGAGAAGTTATCATAGAAAACACCCCGAAAACAGATGATCCTCTTGCTGTTTGGAAAGCTAGAGACGTGATATTAGCGATAGGCAGAGGATTCAGTCCGGAGAGAGCAAAAAGACTCCTAAAAGATGGTCAGCTAATTGAGATAATCGACATTTCACAGTTCACTGGAAGATCCAAAAATTCTCTGAGAAGGGTAAAAGGAAGAATCATAGGAGAAAACGGGAAGACCAGAAAAATAATCGAAGAAACAACAGGAGTCAGTTTATCCATATATGGACGAACAGTTACATTAATAGGCGACTACGAATGGATTAGAATAGCTAAAAAGGCTATAATGATGCTTATAGAGGGAGCCCCACACGGTACAGTTTATAGGTTCCTATCAAAAGTAAGAAGGGAGTATAAAAGAGAAAAATTCTCCATACTAAGACCCATAGAATCTTAACAAGGTGAACTTACATCTATCTTATTTTAAGATCGAAAATTGTTATATCCAGTCTCCAGTTTCTATTTTTACTGGCAGATACTGGTCAGTCAAATATTTAAAGCCATGACTAGCCAATGCCTGTATTTCCGCTTTTTCCTTTCTCTCAAGCATCAATTCAAGATCTCTAACCCATTTCTTATTTCTTTGGACAAATGGTTCCTTAAGTAACTGTTCTGTTCTCTCTATGTCTGCCTTTGTCATCGGAAGTCTAACTTCTTTTGGAATTTTAAACTCGTCAAGATCTTTACTCAAAACACCTAACAACTTAATTTCCGGAGTTGCAAGAAACGGGCTTTCATAGCTAAGCTTCTTACTACCTCTTAAATAAACCGAGAAAATGTAATGCCCATAAGGGTCACTATCAACAAGCGCAAAAGCTGGAATCTTAAGTTCCTTTACAAGTTTTCTTAGAAAAGCTCTAGTAGCGATGTCCGCAGAACCCTTACCAGTTATAATAATACATGGCAGCTTATTCCAATATTTTGCTTCAGCAAGACGAATTAAAGCTGCATCTTTTTCCACAACTAAAACTAGCTCAGCATCGCTTTCAAGAATCTCAACTTGATCTAAAAACGGAGTTATCGCCCATCCACCGCTTCCAAGCTTAGTCAAATCTATAACGTCTCCTGAATCTCTAATTACAAGTCTACCTATGGCAGCGCCCTTTGCCGCTGCAACAATATGCGTACTATTACGCGTGGTTCCGAGCATAGCAGCTATATCCTCTATAACATTGTCGCTGAATCTCTGTTCTTTAAAAAGCTTGACATCATTGTAAAATATTTCTCGTTTCGTTGCATGTATTCCCTCTTCAATCAACTCATGTATTATTTCCAAAATTCTTATAGTGCGTGTTGCATCCGCCACACTAGCTAAACTATGGAAAACTCTTCTTATCCTTTTTTGACCTAAAAGTAACATATCGTGATCTTCGTCGTATATAATATTGTCTGATGTTCTTGCAGGGATTTCGAAGACAGGTCTTCCGGTTTCCTCGATCTGCATATACAATTGCCTAGCAACTTCATGAATTCTTCTGTGAACCTCTTCTGCAGGCAGTTCTTCTACAACCATCACGTTAGGAGGTAGTTTTCCTAAACGTTCTCTTCTCTTAGCCAGCTGTTCGCGAAGTTCTCTTACACGTCTTAATAACTTATCAAGTTCCCAAACAGGTTTCCTATCAGCAAGTTTTGTGCGTCCTCTTCTCTTTTTCGTAGACATGACTTCTCACCTAACTTCCGCTGGCCTCGACAATTGCAACTTTTTCTAATGTTTCTTCAACACCCTCGATTGAGGACTTCATTTTCCTTAAGAGCGTTTCTGGATCAATGCTACCATCGAATTCTATATCTGTTTTTAAAATGTTATACAGGCTTTTTGCAAACTTTTCAGCGTATTTAGACAACACATATGCTCTTTTTGCTTTCCTCTCAGCGGTCTCCTTTCCAGTAATGTAGGATCGCAATTTTCTGGCTACTTCTTCCAATGCTAATTTAATTTCTCTTATAAGCAGCTTATCCTCTGCTAAAGCCTGCTTACTCTGACCTTTAAACATAACATGAACAAAAGGACCTGCAACATGAACGAAAAGTCTGATCGGTCCCCTAGGTAAGCCGTTCTCAAAAACATCAAGTTTATAGTTTTTCCAATTGACGGAGGCGGCAGCCTTCCATATAGCGCAATCACTATTATCTCGAAGCTTAGGTGTACGATTAACAAATCTCCATAAAACCTGCGATGAAGATGTAGTATAAGGTATCTCACCGCCATACGCAATACATGCTTCAACAACATAGCTTAGACCTTTACCACTAGTTGGCGGCCTTGTAACGGCTTCTACAAACTCAGGCTTAAGCATTTCTTTAACAACTTTTTTGAAAACCCCAGCACCAACCGGAACAACTGTGTCTTTAGATGGAGCAAGATATTTTTGCGAGGTAAAAACTTTAAAGAGCACTTCTATTTGTTTTTTCGTCAATTTTTTGGGATCTGTGTTTTTCGCTATTAAGGGTAATCCTAGCTTCCTCAATTCTTCATTAGTTTCTTCAATAATTTTTTTCGCCTTTTCATTACTCATTCTAGAGAAAGTTTTAGATAAAAACGAAAGAAGTGTTTTCTGCTTGGTATCTCTAAGCAAATCTTGAAACTCACCAATATTTACAGAAGCTGGATGAGGCTTAGCATATTTAGGTTCCGGAGGAAACTCCGAAACTCTTCTAGGATAGACATGAATCTCATTATACGGGTCAATAAACACAATAGTTACATGAGCATTTAACAACGCTGCTCTCTCAACATAAACATCTGCATAACCCCTCTTATACATAATATTCAGGTAGTAGAGCTTAACAAAAGTACCATGAGGAAAAGGTGACTCCACTTTCTTGGGGTGTATAACATAATCCTTAGTGTTCTTGGTAGTTGTGAAAAAACTAGCAACAGTAGCCTTATCCCTAGAGTAATGCTTACTAACAACAGTAATAGGCTTTCCAGTAGTATTCTGAGCATCAGTAAATGCTGAAGGAGCACCAAAACCCTGAGAACCACGAGTCTGCCTAAGCTTCTCACTCTTACTAGAAGCAAGATAAATACCAAACTTCTTCAAATCCTGCGGAATCATTCCGCCACCATTATCAAAAATAGTGAATTCATAAACACGAACATTTTCGCGGTGGGCATTCGAGAGAAAAGTAGGTGTTTCAACCTCTCTAAGCCAAATAACCACTACAGGTTCCTTCATATCCAGTAATGTTTTAATAGGTTTAACAAATTCCTTAACATGTTCAATAACTTCTTCGGCTGCCCTAAACTCTTTTAACTCATTCTCTTTGTTTTTTTTAATCATACCCTTAGTTTTACTAACTATTTCATCCAAAATATCATTAGAAATATTATTTTCAAGGCTGTAAGCCTCAGGAAATCTCCAATAAAAACTTTCAATAGCATCGAGAGCATTATCCAAAAACTCAGCAACATACTGCATATGCTTATTAAAACCAAATTCAAATCCCACTAACTGCGTACGCTTCCTCATAAACTCTGCAATCGTACTCTGCTTAATTTCACCCACAACTTTCTCCTTACCCACTTCGCAACCCTCACTAAACCATTAACACCAAATAAGATAAACTTGTCTAAACAATAGAAACACAGCAAATTAAACACTAGTATTAAAATACACAAACACCGCGAAACAACATCACAAAGTTGTAAGACATATTATAATAAAACCTAAAAAGTTTTCTATCCCCCAACAAAACCACAACACAAAATATTCACGACAAATCAACTACCTTCACTGATCATCCTACAAAAATATAAAAACAAAAACACAAAAATAACAAGACTCAAACATTAACATGAACCAAAACAAACAACACCGATACACCTAGAAAAACAAAATAACCAAACATAAAATTAAAATACCCAACCAATACACTAGAAATAGACTGCCACTTAAACGTGCCGCCGTAGCTCAGATGGTAGAGGAAAACCGCCAAAAGCGCCGGATGTGGTCTAAAACCACAGGCGAAGCTGTTAACAGAATAAATGATGGAAACCCGGCGGTCGCCGGTTCGAGTCCGGCCGGCGGCGCCAAAACTTTAACACTAAATCCGTATATAAAGCTAAAAACTAAAGTTCATAAAATATCTTATCAAAAAGTAAACTTTTAATCACCATGCATTATAATAAATTAGAATAAGATATGATGTAGAAGCAAAAGTGATGGGCCCGTAGCTCAGCCTGGTTAGGTTGAAAAACCCCGGAAAGAGCGACAGGCTCATAACCTGTTGGTCGTGGGTTCAAATCCCACCGGGCCCACCAATTCCATCTAATTTTATGGTTAAGTCAATCAGAAAAATAATCAAAGTCGATTTCACTGTTTAGTTATTTTGTTTTGAATTTTTGATCGTGATTGTTAGAGGTTGCCTTCATAGGCTTCAGTTAAAGCAGAACATGCTCCACATCTTACACATCCAGCAAGATTTTTACGCGGGTCAACTCCGTAATCTCTGAGAATTTGCGCTACTTCCCGATAAATATAAATTAACGTTTTAGGTGAGGGAGGAAACCTATTTTCAAAGGGAGTTCCAATAATTGGTCGTAAAGGTACAATATAAGGAACCACGCCCATTTCCGCTGCTTTTTCAGAACCCTCCACAACGCTTTCAATGCTTTCTCCCAACCCAACTATAACATACGTACTAACTTGGCATTCTCCAAAAAGTTCTACACACCTCGCCCAGGTCTCATAAAACTTCTCCATCCCAATACTTCCTTTCCCAGGGCAAACCTCGTGAAATACCTTCTTATCAAATGTTTCTATATGAACGCCAATAGTATCAGCCCCAGCATCAGCAAGCATCTCTATATACCTTAAGTCGTCTGGCGGCTCTAATTGAACATGAATCGGAACTTTATGATAGCCTTTTACCTCTCGAACAATCTCTGCAAGCAGTTCTGCACCCTTATCTGGGGTTCCAGGAGTACCAGTAGTCAAAGTAATATGCTTACAAACTCCTTCTTCAACCGCTGCATCAACAACCTCTCTAAACTCCCTAGGTTTCTTAAAGAGAATGGTCCTTCCAGATTTTAACGAAAGCTCTATTCCACAAAACTTACAACCCAAACCCTTACGCCAATAAATACATTTTTGAAGAACTGTAGTAGCTAAACAATCAACACCATGTAAAAGAGCAACCTTCCACATAGGCGTCCCATAAGAAGTACGCTTCCCGTAAAACTGAGGATAAGGAACCAAGTCTACCTCAGAAACCCTTTCCCCATTTTCCCTAACAATATAAAATTTTTCGTCTACTTCCACTAAAACATAAGGAGATTCCTCGACGAATTTACCCCACATCGCCGCATTAACACATCGTCCAGAAGGAAGAACAATATACCTTCCTCCAGCTGGCCCTGCCCCTCCCTTTCTTCCCCTATCAATATCAACCCCAAGCCTAACACCTTTGCAAAGCAAATCAACCTTAAGTTCACCAAAACCACCCATCACTCGTCACGACCCACAACTTTTTCATAAAGATGCACAAGCATTCCAGGTATCTGTTCATATTCCCTTATCTTTCGAAAACCATATCTTTTAACAATTTTTACACTCGCTACTTGCGTAGGCAAAATATTAACCCGAACACTAACACAACCTTTCTCCTTAGCAAATCTTAATATATGTTCGTACATAGCCTTCGCAAGCCCTCGCCTCCTATAATTAGGATGAATAGAAAGATGTTCCCCAAAACAAATGTTTTCCTCGATCTTCGCTTTATACACAGCCACTAGCTTCCCCTTAAGCCTAATGCCAAAATAATAGTAACCCTCCAACATCTCTCTCACAATTTCACTGCTGGAAAGACATCTTCTCCGACGCCATTCCACCGGATACTCCTCAGCAAAAGGCCATACCAAACGAAACAACTCCTCAACTTCCGAAGCATCCTTTATATCCAGTTTTTCAACAACATACCCCTGCATTTCAACAAAACCTCTTTCATCCCTCATTTTTGGTCCCCAAAAACAATAAATAAACAAATAACTCTCTCAAACCATAACTAAAAGGTTCTCTTAACTCTATAAGAGAAACAAAAACAAATGTAAACTTTTCGCATAAACCTACAACAAATATAACAACCACACACCGAAAAAAGAGAAGTTTACATCCTAAATTAGCTAGTTTTCACATTTTTCCTACTAGAAGCCTTAGCAATCTTCTTTACGGTACTTATAAATAAACCTCCAGTAAAACCTGCAATCCACGTCGAACTAACCAACGCTAAAACAATAAACTGACTGAAAACCCTACTCGATTGCACAAAAAACTCGGGTTAAAGCAAAAGACGTAACCAATACGATTACAAAACCAACCACAACCACCACTCTAATCCTTTTCACACAGTTTTCCAAATCCTCAACATCTCTAAACCTCATAGGCGGAATCAGCCTATACATACCAATCGCCTAGCAAACCCTCCTCAAAAAACAATTCGAACACCTACTATAATCAACCTCCATACAACGTCCACGAACAAACACCACCAAAGCTATACTTACACCAACAACATAAGCCATTAAAAGAGCCGCAAAAAGATAAAGAGGACACAACAACCAAAAAACAACACAAAAAATTAAACCTACAACCAAACCCGAAAAACGAGCGAAACAACACCCAATCCCAGCCAAACCTACTCATCAACAATACTCCCACAACAAAACATCAAACAGACTTTCACAAAACACTGCTTAAAAATTTTCTAACATGGTAACATTTATTTTCCATACTCTAATTGAACCAGCAACTACCCAAATACGCAAGTTTTTCATAATTCTTCAGTAAAGCAAAGAGCAGTAAAGAATTCAATTTATCAGATTTTGCATTTCTTTAAGGAGATTGATGGGTCCTTGGGCAAAAAATAACGAATAGTGGAGAAACATGCGACGGAGGCGGGGGGAGGAGGGTAGGGGGGTGACCCTACAAG
>JAEOSG010000057.1 GCA_016840485.1 Candidatus Baldrarchaeota archaeon | reverse complement strand
AGACATTTAAATGTCATTACATACATAATTGCATAATGTATGACATTTAATTTTTTACAGAGAAGCACGTAGAATCACCGTGTTTTGAGCAAATGCACTTTTACTTCTTTAATAAACGTTTTAGATCATTTACCACAATAAAAAACCCAACCAATGTTTAATTTTATATCTTGTTACCAAATTAACAAGACTTATCGTGAAGATCTGTTTCACGTCAACTCATCTATGTTCTCTTTTTAACCGTGAAACCATACACAGGAGGGTAATAGTTACGCTTAAAACGTCTAGGATAATTGATAGTCGCATAAGATCTTTCTCAAATCCAAAAAGGGTAATGTATAAATTTACTTCTACGCTTTTATTCGATATATTTTGTATTTGCACGTAGTATAATCCCCTTCTTGGAATATTTATGTTAAATATGCCTCGTTCAGCATATTCAGATAGGATTGTATGATTTTCACCTTTAATGTAATGATATATTTTAAGATGCACATTTCCGCTACTTCTTAGCTCTATCCTAGCAATTCTAGGAGGCCACCTATAAATAGCGGTGTAACTATCACCTAATTCAAGAGAAGGAGAGGTTATCCCCATCTCAACAGGTGAAAAACCTCTTAGGACTGTTATTACACTTAGAGATATGCTAAATATAACAAAAATGATAATAAATCTAGAAATATTCATTTTAGTCACCTAGTCTAATTGTAACATTTTTTGGAAATATAGGGTTGATAATACCACCAGTAGAGTTGGTAGTAGTAATCTGTAAATGAGGATGTATAAGAGTTCTATATTTACCAGAGATGTAGATGAGTGTTGAAGCCAGTTTCTTAAGATATTAAACAATATTTCGTCCCATCTTGAATGTAACAGTTCATAAATATCTCTGTTCGTGGACAACAATAACTTTGTTAAACCAAGGTAAATAATTGGAGGAACAATGGCTGAAGACGCTGACATCCTTAACATAACAGATGCAAAAAGTGCAATTGAACACATAAACAAGATAGGTAGTGATAGGAGAAAAAGCCATACGTACATTTCGAAACTTAAAGGACTAATACCTAGTAACAGCATATCTAGCACAAACGGCACACTACAAGCAAAATAAACAATCAAAAAATTGAGGAAAAACTTAGATAAAATGACGTAAGTTCTTTTAACTGGGCAAGTTAAGAGCGTTAGAAGCTCTCTATTCTCAAACCCTCTAGCGACATTTGATGCAAAAAGAATGCCGGCCAAGAAAGATACCAACGCTTCAATAACGTCTACTGTACGATCAGGGTAAAGGAGATAACGATCACTGATATATGAAACTTGAAAATTACTTAAACTAATGATTTCCCCCATTACAATTCCACCAGAAGAAAAGGAGACCATATTAGGATAAAGCGTACAAACCGTAACGACAAATACTATAAACCCAAGTAAAAATAGATTAGTTCCTTCAAACTCCCACACCATAAGTGCCAAAAAACGTCTAATTGCTCTTCTCATTCTTAATGAGCCTCCTATATATCCCCATAAGAACTCCATATGAAGGTTGAAACTTCCTTAGGGTTAAAGCAAATTCAGCAACTATTTGCGGAATTTCTTTACAAAAAATATTTACATCCTTAACCTTGCAAACAATCTTATTTCCCTCAACAAGAACCTCCTCAACAAAATTTAATTCACTCAGTCTTTTAATGAACACATCTCTATCGCCTTCAACTTCTAACTCATACACATATGGTTCGTATTTTTTGGCAAGTTCAGTTACAAATCCTTGGTCAACTATTGTGCCTTCGTTTATTATTGAGGCCCAAGTGCAAATTTCCTCGAGTTCAGGTAAAATATGACTGGAAATGAAAAAATTTATTCCTCTATCCCTCCATAACTCCCTTATTTTTTCCATAAGTTCTAATCTTCCAATAGGATCTAAATTCGCTGTAGGTTCATCCAAGATAACGAGTTCTGGTTCTCCTATCAAAGCTTTTGCTAAGCCAAGTCTTTGAAGCATACCAGCTGAAAACTCCCCAATCTTTCTATTTCTAGCCCACAGCAAATCCACATCTTTTAATAAACCTTTAACTTTAGATTTTGGTTGATTAACTTCATACATTTTTGCAATAAACTCTAAGTATCTTTCAGCTGTAAAACCCTTAGGGTAACCTGGATTCTCCAACAAAACACCAACCCTACGCCTAATTTCATAAGAATTCTCCCAACAATCCAAGCCAAAAACATAAGCCTCACCGCGGTCAGCCTTCAACAAACCCAAAAGAATATGTATCGTAGTTGTTTTACCAGCACCATTAGGCCCAATAAAACCACAAACACCCTTAGGAACCCTCAAATCCAAACCATCTAAAGCAACAACATCACCAAAAAACTTAACCAACCCCCTAGTCTTAACAACCCACAATTAAACCTCCTCCCATGCCACAGATATGTTTCACATTCAGTTTAAGACAAAGCTTATATATTTTTGTCGCTGAGTGCATGTTATGGGTTATGGTGAACTTAATCACACCATAATAGTTAGAGATTACCTCAATGAAGGGGGGTAAATAGTACGATTAATAAAGAAAAATGTGTAGTTTATTCTATCTTTTTATCTCTTATGGTATTGCTTACTGCATTTTCTCCTTTAGCTCTGATTAATTTTAACCTTAAAGTGTATAGCGTATCGTTTGAGACTCCTCTGTGGCTAAAGGAAGGAACATATGCAGAATATAAATTTAAATCAACGGCAATTGAATTTACAAATTTTTCGTATCTAGATTTCGATGATGGGGATGCTACAGGGATTTTTCGATGGGAATGTCTAGATATAAGGAATAACATTGCGACACTTAATTTGACTCTTACTTGGGGTGGGGATGGTACGTTTAAAATGGATGATCATATTATAGGTAGTGGATTTAGAGTTTTTAAGTGGTCGAAAATCGTGTATGTTGATTTGCAAAGCAACACTCTTAGATTTTCTAATGGTACACTTATAGGGCCGTTTTTAACGTGGCTCCCGCCACGCCTAGAAAAGGGAACAACATTAGAAATGTTTACAAATCCTAATTTCTGGTCTGGTAACTACTGTATTACTTATGTAGCTGGAAATGTAACGTCTGATAGCCGCGCTGTAACTGAGATAGCACATGGACCTCAAAAAGCTTTTTCGGTACGTTGGAAAATACACTTCAAGCTTGTTATCAGAAACAAGACCAAAACAGGTGAAACGACTTGTTTTTACGATTATGATTGGGATACAGGGCTTGCGTTAACTTTTGACGGTGGGCCTTTTGACCCTCTTTTTACGCCGGTGTTTGGGATGTGCCATTTGGGGGTTATGGGTCTTTTTCCTAGGCTTAGTGCAACTAATATTGATTTGGGTCCGAGGGTTATTGCTTTTTCGTCTTGGTTTTTGTTTGATTTTCTGCTTATAACATTGGTTGTTGTTTTTGTTACCATCTTTTCTGTGGTTTATTATCGAAGGAGGAAGATGAGGCGTTTAACTAGGATTAGGAGATTGAGAAGGAGGTAGGATTCTTTTTGTTGTTATTGACTTAGTAAATGTTAGGGGAGTGTTTAATGTTTTAAGTATGTTTTATTTTCGAATTTGTTTGCGAAAATTTTATTTTATTTTATGGTATTTGCTTATATCGCTTTGAATGTTTGTGATCTGGTGAGTGGGTTTGGATGGGCAGTTGATTGGTGTTTTAGCGGCGTTCTTCGCGTCTTTTTCATGGGCTTTGGCTGCTATTCTTTATAGGAAGTCCTTGATAGGTTTTTCTGATCCTTGGTTGAGTAATGGTTTGAGAGCTGCCCCTACATTTCTCTTTCTTCTTCTTTTGGCTGCTGTTATTGGGAAGATTAATGAGTTTTGTCTTTCTTTTTCGGATTTACGTGTGTTGGGTATTGTTTTTGCTGCTACTTTTATTGCGATTATTGTTGGTGACACGTTTTATATGAATGCTTTAAAAAATGTGGGTGTCTCTATTGTTTACCCTATTTCCTATATGTATCCTGTTTTTGTTGCCTTTCTTGCTTCGGTTATTCTTAGGGAAGTGATAACTTTTACGCTTATTGTTAGTTTGTTTTTGGCTTCTTTGGGTGTTTGGCTTGTTTCTTATAAGGCTCCTGAGCAGAGGGAACCTATTGAGAGGAGAAGGTTAATTGTGGGTGTGTGTTCGGCTTTGGGTGCGGGTATATGTTGGGCTAATGCGATGATTATTTTTAGGATATCTGTTACATTTTCTGATCCAATTGTTGTTGATGCTTTGAAGTCTATGTTTCTTCTTTTTGTTTTTCTTCCTGTTATGCTTTTTAAATTTAAAGAGATAAGATCTAATATTAATCGGAGGATTTTCGCTGTTTTGTCGGTTGGAGGAATTTTGGGAATTGGTGTGGGCGACTGGTTTCTTTACATAGGTTTGCTTGAGATTGGCGCTGCTCGTGCCACTGCTTTAACCACTTCTGCTCCTCTCCTCTCCTTACTGTTAGCCAATATAGTATTAAAGGAGAAGATTTCTAAAAGACAGATTTTAGGAACAATACTAATAATTGTGGGAGTTATCTTAGTCTCAATGGTGGAGGTTTTAGGATGAATGAAAGGAGGGTGTTAAAATATGAGCGAGAAAATTCTTGAAAAAGACGAGTTAGAAAGTATGTTGATAGGTGTCGGTATTTTAGGGACAGGTGGTGGAGGAGACCCGGAATTTTTCGGTAAACCACTGGTTGAATGGGACTTAAAGAAGGGCCGAGAGTATCGAATAATAGATCCAGCGAAAATCGATGATGATGCCTTTGTTGTCAGTGGTGGTTATGCTGGTTCGGTCTCTGCTTATACGTCGATAGGCGATATGCTACAGAAGTGGGAAGAGCGATATGAGCTTCTAGAGGCTTTTAAAGTTATGGAAAGCTTGTTTAACAAGAAAATCGACTATGTCGTCCCATTTGAGCTTGGCGGAGTGAATACTCCTGTGATTCTCTCCTTGGCTGCACGAGCCGGAATAGTGACAATTGATGGAGATGGTCTTGGCAGGGCTGCACCGGAGACTCAGATGTCAAGCTTTTTGGGTCATGGAATTTCCATAACGCCAATGCCGTTTGTTGATAAAGAAGGAAATGTAATAATTGTTAAGCACTCTGTAAAATCGACATATCCAGATGAAATTATGCGTCATGCTCTGGAGTTAAATGGTGGAATAGGTGCTAACAACCATTATCCGATGAGTGGAAAGCAGCTTAAGGAAAGCGTAGTTCCAAATACAATAACCTTCTCAATCAAGGTTGGGGACGCGATAAGAAACGCTGTTGAAACCAAAAGTGATGTTGTTGATGCTTTTATTGAGGTTTCCAAGGGCATAGAGCTTTTCAGAGGAACTGTAAAAGAAATGAAGGGAGAAGATGTTCGTGCTCACTACCTAGCAAAAGCTACAATTGAAGGCACCGGGGAATACGCCGGGAAAACCATGGAAATAATATTTAAGAATGAGGCAATGATGGCTCGCATAGATGGTCAGATAGTTACTGTTTTCCCAGATCTTATATGTATGATTGACCCCAAGACTGGGAAGGGCATCATGACAATTAACATAAAGCCAGGCGTGGAAATGGCGGTTGTAGGCGTACCTGCTCACGAACGTTTGAGAGAATGTTTAAAGACCGAGGTTGGCCGTGAAGCCTTCAGCCCGGCGCGATTCGGCTTCCCAGAAGTAAAATACGAACCAATAGAAGTCTTAGTTAAACGTGTACTTGGATAATTAACCATTTACCTTTATTTTTTATTGTGGGAAAGTTTAGTTCGTTGTGAATTATTACTAGTTTTCTTGAGGAAAACTATTGTAGGGTGGAGTTAATTGAGATGGGAAATTTCCTTCTCTCTTTATTTTCTCCATATTCATTAGATACGCTGGGATTTGTGGAATCTGCGGCATTCTGAGGTAAGGTTTCCAGATTGCTGTTAAGCTTTTTAAATTCTTTTTGACCTCGTTTACGACCTCATGCATTACTTTTTCCGTTGTTTCTTCACCTACTTCTTTAACTCGGCTCAATAAATGAAGTGAAATAAATCCAATAAAAGATGCTAGTAAGAAGTGGAAGTCAAATCCTTGGAAGTCTAGAACTGGTATTGATAACTGTTTGCTTGGTTCTTTCCATTGTAAGGTGAAGGCAAGTTCTCTTTTAATGAAGAAGTCTGCTGTCTGCCCACCAAATATGGCTGCGATTCCCGAGAATATGGAGTTTACTACGGAGATGCTTGCAAGATATGCTGTGGCGTTCTTTGGATTTGATAGTTTTGCAGCTATGTTCCCTATTGTTAGATTTGTACCTGCCATCGATAAACCCATTAGCACATGTATTACGACGAGTATTGGTAAGCTTAGTAAGTGTTTTTCAGGTAGAGTTGTAAAGGTCCACGCTAAGATGCAAATTATGAAAGTGCTGCTGCTTACCGTGAGTACAGGTTTATTTCCAAATCTATCGGAAAGCTTGCCGAGAATACCTAAGAAATATATGTTGGATAGCTGGCTTATAACCGTTAAAATCATTATTTGGGAAATCGAAAAATTGAGAATTTTTAACATGTATACAGCGAAGAACGGAGAAGCCATGTTTACTGCAAAGCTCCATAATCCTATTGCTATTACAAGTTTTCTAAAGTTTTTATCTTTGAAGGGTTGAATTAGGGCTTTGAAGTATTTGTTTTCTCTTTTCATTGAAGGTTCAGGAATATGTAAAATGAAATGTAAGCTAATTATGCCTAAGAAAGCCCCTAACATGAAAAGTATGGAGTACCCATATGACTCGTTTCCAGAATAGTTTCTTCTCCAATAATCTATGAAAATACCTCCGATGATGCTTAGAATCATTCCTGGGATAAAGCTTAGTTTAAGTCTTTTTGCAAGAAATCTTCCTCTTATGTTCATAGGTATTAGGTCCCGCATCCATGAATTCCAGCTACAAGTAGAGATGTTTGCTATAGAAGATGCTATTAGAAAAATAATTGCGAGGAAAATTAAATTTCCGGAGAAAATAAGTGGGGTCAATGCGATTACTATCCATAAAATTCTGCTGATGGCAGAAGCAGAAAACGATATAAGTTTTCTTTTCCCGGTTTTTTCAACTAAGAATATGGCTGGTATTTGGGAAAGCTGACTGATAAATGAGAAACCTATAATAAGACCTACAAGAGCATTACTTGCGCCCATTGAAAGGATGAACGCGATGAAAAGGGGTCCTCCAGTTAAAGTTGCCATGGTACGTGAGAAAATACCATCATATATAACGTTTTTTAACTGTTTAACATCGAAATCTGTCGCTGCTTCACTATGAACTCGCAATTGACTTACTGTTTTACTGGTTAACATGTTTTATCATCTTTTCATCGTAGTCTTTGATTTTGGTTCCTTGTAGAAGTTTAATGATAACGTCGAAATATTTTCGCAAGTAACCCGCGTACCGTAATGAATTTTTTTTGTTTTGTTACCATACAAATTTCCTCTTGAGCAAAACATACATATCTTGAGAGAAAAGCTATCCGATATTTCTACCTATAAGCTTTTCGATCTAATAGTTCATGTATCAATCACGCATTGATAAGTGATATCTAATTTTGCATGTTTTCGATTTGTAATTTTAATGATCTCTTTAGGAGATAATTTTAAAGTTTTAGTCGGATAAATAGGAAAAGAACAATCTGAAGCTCGGTCAAGAAAGGATATATATTTCATGTATTTATCATGTATTAAAGTGGTGATTATGCATGGGATTTAAAACAATTACCATAAGTGATGAAGCTTACATGAGACTGTTGAAATTAAAGAGAAAAAAGGAATCCTTCACAGATGTTATACTTAGATTAACTCGAGGCAGAAGTATTAGTCATCATCACGGTAAATGGAAAGATATGAGTGAAGAAGAGGAGAATAAACTTTTTAAGCTTCTATCAGAGGTTTGGTCCACATGGCAACTAGAAGAATCTGTTTAGACACTGCTTTTCTGATTTACTTTCTTCGAGGCAAGAAAAATGCTGCGAAAAAAGCTGAAGAATTGGAAAATCAAGATGTTGAACTTTGCACTACGGCAATTAACGCATTTGAACTTTATTTGGGGGCATGTAGCTCCAAAAATCCTAAGAGAAGAATTAAAGATGTTAGGGATTTACTAGCGGATTTAATTATTTTAAACGTAGACGAAAAAGCGGCAGAAGAAAGTGCTAAACTTCTTTCGATATTAACGTCTAAAGGAGAAATGATTGATATAAGGGATGCATTGATAGCGGGAACTATGCTGGTAAATGACTGCTACGCCATTGTAACAAAAAATGTTAGGCACTTCGAGAGAATCTCTGACATTAAAGTCGAGACATATTAACTATTTATAAAACTTGGTTCTCCCATGGATAATATTTTCCGTAAAAGGAATACAGAGGAATATTAATATAGCCGGTTGCGTGTAATATTTCACTCATTTAAATGTTAATAGATTTACTTGAAGAAACATTGGGTGTTCTTGATGAGGAATGAAGTAATTAGGAGCAGGGTTTTTCCCTTTCTAACTTGGCTTATAATTGTAATGACTATAGGTGCTTACACGACTGCAAAAACTTTAGAGGGGTTTTTCGGCTTTGAGGCTGCCAGTGTTGCGGAGGCAATTCTTCTTACACCAGTTGGTTTAATCAGTGTTACGGTTCTTTACTTCTTGTTTTTCGCAATAGCGTATCTCACGGCGAAAATTAAGATTATAAATGTGGTAACATCTACGCTTTTTGCATTGTTCACTGGAATAGGTCTTTTTGGGTCTATTTTTTACATAGCTGATTTGATGAATGCGAAAATTATTCCTGAAGCGTTGATTTTAACTTCGGGAGTATTTGTTATAGCTGTGATATATCAATTTGTTACTAAGAAGGATTTGTCGCATTGGAGTTGGTGGCTTTTCTTCTTTCTACTTGTTGCAATAGGGTTAACCATCGCTGAAATCTTTGTCCAAGCAAGTTGGTTTAGAATAGCGGTAGACCTAGGTGTTATACTTCTCTTCGTATTTTTAGTTATGTATGACACTCACCAAATAAGAATGCGTCTTCAAGACAACGAATGGGTACTTGGCGCTTTACATTTCTTCCTAGACTTCGCAAATATCCTCATAAGAATAATCGCTATTCTAATCGAGCTTTACGCTCAAAGTAGATAAACCAAAAACACGCTTGAGGACGTATTACCATTTGAATGTGCAAATGTTTTAAACCGATATTTGACACATTATTTTATATGATTTAACGGGGTTAGGGAATTCAGATGAGGACTTTTAATAATATGCTTGAAATGATCGGTAATACACCACTATTAAAGCTAACTAAGGTCACTAAAGGATTACCGTTCGAGGTATGGGCTAAAGCCGAATTTTTAAATCCAAGTGGTAGTGTAAAGGACCGTATAGCGCTTTACATGATCCGTGCCGCCGAGAAGATCGGGAAACTTAAACCCGGGATGACTCTTGTTGTTCCAACCACTGGTAATACTGGAATTGCTTTTGCCGCTGTTGGATCTTATCTTGGCTATAAGGTGATGATCGTAATACCGGAGGAAATGAGCGAGGAGAGAATGCTTATATTAAAAGCCTACGGTGCAGAGCTAGTACATACTCCTGGCGGTGAAAGCGATGTTTTCCACTCCCTAGAGTACTCTAAGAAGCTAGCTGAAGAACATCCCGGCAAATATTATTTCTTTGATCAGTGGAGTGATGAAGAAAACGTGAAAGCACATTATGAAACAACTGGAAGAGAAATCTTAGAGCAAACTGAAGGTAAAATTGATGCCTTTGTTGCAGGAGTAGGTACCGGTGGAACTCTGATTGGAATTGCTAAAAGGCTGAAGGAATATAATCCAAATATTTATGTTGCAGGTATGGAGCCTGCTGAATGTCCTACGATTTCCCTTGGTAAATGGGGTAGACATGAGATTGAAGGTATAGGTGACGGGTTTGTACCTGAGATAATTAAGCGTTACAAACATCTTGTTGATGAATGGATACTAATTAGTAGTGATGAAGCTATTCAAATGGCTAGGCGGTTAGCAAGAGAAGAGGGTCTATTTCTAGGGATATCCTCTGGAGCCAATGTATTAGCAGCAATTAGACTGGGACAAAAATTAGGACTTGGTGACGGACAAAAAGTTGTAACAATTCTTCCGGATTATGGTGCAAGATATCTAAGCACAAGACTTGTAAGAGAAAATAGATGAAAACCGATTAAACGGGTCGATAATATATGTTAAATTTCACTGTTTTGTTTTAGGCATGTAAATGGGAATGTGAAGCGTTAGGGTGTTGTTAGGAGTTGAATGGTGTTGTATGTCATGTTTGCTGCAACTAAAATTAATACTGTTCCAACTATTTTTCTTAGATATCTTGGAGATACCTTTATGTTTAGTCTTGGTCCCATTTGTGCGCCTAGGATTGCTCCAAGAGCAGCTACTAAAACTATTTCAAGATGTACATGTCCTAGATAAAGATGTGTTATTCCGCCACTTGTGCTTGTAAGTAGGATCATGAAGGTAGATGTTGCAGTTGCGATGTGTACTGGCACTCCCAGTATAATTGTGAGTAAGGGTACTTTTAGTGTTCCTCCACCTATTCCAAGAAGCCCTGAAATAAAGCCAGCGAGGAATCCACTTATTAACATCACAGGTATGTTGATGAAATATGACCATTCCTTTCCCTGTGTGTCAATAAATTTCCTTTCCCATCCAATGTTCAAAAATTTTAGACGTGGTCTTTTAAAGGTGAAGTTGGAAGATTTTTTTGTGTCCTTTTTTCTAATTAGTTTAAAACCTGAGAAGAAGAGAAACGAGAAGAAAATTATTTTTAGAATTGTCTCGGGGAGTAGTTCTGTGGTGGTAGCACCAATTATTGCGCCGGGTATTGTGGTAATTTCCATTAAAAGTCCGGTTTTGTAATCTATTCTTTTCTCTTTTGCGTAGTAAATGCTGCCAGATAAGGCGGTAAATATAATTGTGAACATAGATGTTCCAATGGCATCTTCAATTGGTAATCCCATAAAAAGATTAAATACTGGGACGAAAATTACGCCTCCACCAATACCGACTAAACTTGCCAGTATTCCAGCACCTAGGGTCATTAAAAACAATAGTATCATTCTCAGGACACTGTACATAGGGTATCACCTAGTGTAGCAAATGAAAATATTAAACTGCTTATATATGTTGCTCTACATTGCAAGTTATGCTCTTAACACTTTAGTATCATTTAGTACTTATTTCTGCTTCATCGAGGATTAACATAGGAATTATTTTAGTTTCTGTTTTAACAAATTTTATAGCGTTTTCATGCAGGTTACATAATTAGTTCCCCTCCCAAAAACCTTGTCCATGTTAAAACATATAACGTGTTTTAAGCTATAGTTTATATTAAGGGAATAAAAATGGTGAATTAAATGTTTAAGAAATTTACAGAGCTTGGATGGTTTCAAATTCCAATTCTTCTGCTGCTCTTGGAAAAGCCTCTTTACGGTTACGAATTAAAGAAAATCATGTCCGAAATAAGGGGAAAAGAGCCTAGTTCAGGTGTAGTTTATCCAGCTCTTCAAAAACTTGAGGCAAAAGGATATATTAAAGGTTACTGGGACGAATCTGAAGGTAGAAGGAGAAAAATGTATGTTATAACTGAGAAAGGAAAACGAGAAGTCGAAAAGCTAATTGGTATGTATGAAAGAACGTTTGAAAGTCTATGGATAAATTTTGAAGACTTCTGGGTAAATCTGCTGAAATCGATGGATATAAAGTTGAATGATGAAGTTTTTTGTTCTACAATTTTCCCTCTTTCAATGGTTAAATGGTTTATAAACAGCTGTAGACATGTTCACGTATATTTATACTTTGATCAGCCAAAAATGCGTATAATCAGTTCTCCAATGCTTTACCTAGCAAAACAACGTAAACTTGGTAGGGTCGAGATAGTTTCTCAACTCCCTCAAAAGGAATTTGATAAAGTGATTTGTTTAATTAGATTGCCAAAAATTGTAAATCCTATAAAATGTGTAGCGGAATGTTTGAAGCCTGGAGGAAACATGTTACTAGTTCTAACCAGGGAAGTCGATAATATTTGGATTAAACATTTAGCTAGGAGATGTATGAATTTTATAGAGAAATTCACATATACCAGGGCAGAAGTAGAAGAAGAGTTAAAAAATTGTGTAAAAGACTATGATATGTCGGAAAAAAGTGGTTTAATTATAGTTAAAGCTACGAAATAGCTTATTTCGCTAACAGTTCTCCTATTTAACATTGAACCGACCCACGTACGTCCTCAAGAATTTACAAAACTATCTTCATTCTACTTACTTCTTGAGCTAAAAAAGCTCTCTAATGCTCTTTTTGCTGTCTGTTTCTAAAGTAGCTTGTTCTGTAGTTTCTCTACGCGTTTTTTAATTGACAGATGAGTACTCATTAACGGTATTCTTCGAGTACTTGTTGCATATCTTCGGGAGAAGCTATCTAATTTTCTTAGGGTTCTTATGCAAATATCAATACCGCAAAGCTTTGCAGCCTCCATATCAGCTTCAAGTTCCATTTTACGTGCAAAATAACATGTGACCAACGTTGGTATGAGAAGTAGTAGAAGTGATGTTGTTAATAATGTTAATATTAGTTGTAAGATGGGGAAAGAAGATCCTGCATAAGGAAAGGGTAGTGAATCATAATACATGATTATTATTGAGGATAATATTAGAGCTAGTGCTGATGATATTTTTCCAATGATCGAGAGTTTTACTGTGTGTTTTCTTTGCATGTGCAATTTCGTGAGCTAAAATTACCTTTATTTCGTCGATTAGGAAAAAAATCTTTTAAAAAGCCAATAATGTATATGTAGTTTAATTTGCCGGAAAATTTAACGTGCACAGCATTTAAAGCAGGTTTTTTGGGAATAATTATGTATACCCCATGAATCTTTAGACTCATTTTCTCGGAGATTTCCTTTACAACATTCTTTATCTCTGGATCTTCAAGTGGTTTAATTTCCTCCGCATTCTTCAAAAACCAGAGAGGCCTTCGCCAATGGAACATTTTAAATCTCCACTTTAGCGAGTAACATGTTGAATGCGATCTGTATTAAGCTTGGCTTTGAGAATAACATGTGTATAAGTATTCTAGTTTTAAAGTATGGAGGTATAGAAGTCAGCAATCGGCAAATTCGTCATCTTTTCTGTTGCTGTCCCAGCCGTCATCATCCGATATTAACATATCTCAGAGGTTTTTAAACACTTTCATTTGTATCGAAATATTATTATAGTGAGGCTGAGTATACTAGATGAATTTTTTAGGTGTTTGTAGAGTTTTCAAATTGTTGTAGTCGTTGTTTTATTTGTTCGATTTTCTTTTTCGCACCTGCTGTGTTTTCTTGGACCAGTAACATCATTGCTTCTTCTAAATCATCTGTGTTTCTTTTCCTGTCATAACCCAAGATCTTTGATGCTAATTCAATTCTTTTTAGAGAATTTTTTGAATGTTCACTAATTATTTCCAGAATTTTTGCTTCTTTCTCTATTTCTTTGATTATTTTCATATTTTCCAATCTCATATCCAGTAGCCTCTTATATGTTGGAAGTATTAGGATTCTTACTTCATTTGGTGTTATTTCCATGTCTTTAGTTGTTAATTGAATTGTTGTGATGAGTTCTATTAGTGTTCTGTAAAGTTCTTTCCTAATTTTTAGATAGCTTTTGAGTCTTTCTACTTCACGAAAGAAATCGGAGAAAATGTTGTCTATTATGTCTAAGTATGTTTCTGGAGAATTGTACTGGGGAAATATGCGATCCGGATATTTTTTCAGATTTATTTCAATAGTTTTCTCAACAATTTGCAGTATCTCATTTAGTATCTCTGAAATTTCTTCTTTAACATCTTTCAACCGTCTAACCTCGACAAATTAATTTTTACTCGACAGCACGCTCCATTTGGCTTTGTAAAGTACTGTCTTATAGTTAAATTTGATAATAAAGTATGTATTACGTTATTTATATAATTATCCTTTAGGAGAATCACAGAAATTACTATATAAACTTAAAAATTTCGCAAAATCAAAACAACAAGCTGAACCCATTTTAACCTTAGGAGAAACCATAAGGTACTACACGTATGTGGGAGATGATATTTCAGATTTTTCCCATTGAGTTACAGTTCACTATAATCCTCATATTTCCTCTTTCAATGTAATTGACATTGATTCCATGAATCATCTGTGATACCGTTTACCTAATTCCAAAATTAAAGCATTAATTACTTTCAACAAAATCTTTTTATTCTAAGCATTTTTTCTCGCTATACACACCTTTACCTTTGGGGGCTATTTATGTTTAAAGAGTTCAAATCGTTCCCGCTGGCAGCTAGAAGGCTTATAATTTATTACACTCTTGCTTCACCTTTCTTAGTTGTTGATGTTATATTTCCAGTTTATCTGTTTAAATTAGGGTTTAATGTTGAAATAGCCGGTTTCCTTTACGCTATCTCAGCCTTAATGAGTGTTATATTCACTTTTCTGATCGGTAAAGCACTAGACAAAGCTCTTTCAGTTAGAACTGCCATGTCCATCATAGAGATAACCTTTGCTATGGCAAATTTTATTTATGCTTATGCAACTTCACCTATTCACATAATTTTGGGTAGTCTTTTGGAAAGAATTGGTGGAGTATTTACAGTCTCTTATCAAGTCTATGAAAGAGATGCTTATCCGGAAGAAATCAGAGAGAAAGTATATGTTTATCATATGGCTCTACCTGAAGCTGCACAGTTTATTACGTTTCCTCTTATCGGGGCTTTACTTGGATTTTTATTTACGTCTCTTGAAGCTTTCAGAGTACTTTTCATGATTTCCGGTCTATCTTCGCTATTCTTTTTAATGTATATTTGGAAATGGCTTCCCGAAACATCGCAAAAGGTCAGGTTAAAAGAAAAAGGTGAATTTGCTGGTATTCCTAGGCAAATTTTACCTGTGGCTGCTGCTGAAATACTTATGGTCTTTAGTTTTGGTTTAACTTGTGGATTAGTTTTGGATAATTATGTTTATAATGTTTTGTCGCTTAGTGTTTTCTTCGTCATTCTTATAGAAGTTGCTATTTCTGGGACAAGTATTTTAGCATCTTTTGTTGCCAACAAGGCCGGTAAGAAAAGTAGGTTTAAAATGCTTTATACAGGGGTTATTTTAATGACTATTTACGCAATATTTACTGCGAATATAGAGTATTGGAATTTAAATCCAATACAAACTTTTATGCTTCTCTTCGTAGCAACTATGGTTATGGAATTTGGCCACACTATTTGGCTGATATTTCATCGATCTTATCTCTTCGAATTTATACCCTCTGATAAGAGAGGAAGCATTTTAGGTACAATATCTTCAATGCACAAAATATTTGGTATCGCTGCTCCTTTAATCGCTGGGATTATGGCACATAGAATTTCGCCGCTATCCCCCTTTTATCTACAGTTCTCACTACTTATACTTGCCATTATACTATACAAATTATCCGCTTTTGAATTCGGCAAGAATTAGCTTTTCTTACTGTATTTGGGTGATTACCAAATCTAATGTCGCTAAGGGTGCTTGTTAATTATTGAATTGCTAGAGCTGATTTTGGACAAACCTCTACACATATGAAACATTTTATACATCTGTCGCCTATTACTGGTTTTCCTTCTACAAGTCGAATGTTGTTTACTTTACAGGATTTAACGCAGACTCCGCATCCATCACATTCACCTATGAGAATAACTTCTCCTTTCTTACCCTCACCGACCTCTTCTTGTGCCCTTCTTAACGTAACCATTTGCGGCCCAAAAAGCTTCTTTGCTAACGGGTTTACAAGGGGATTTAATACTTTAGTAGTCCAAATTCTGCTCATGAACGATATTATTCTTCCTTTGAAACTTGCTTTGAATTTTTTGAAAGGTTTTGCCTCTTCACCAACAACTTCAATGTTTTCTATTTCTCCGAGACCTCTCTCAGCTGCTATGCTTAGAATTTTTATTTTTGCAGGGTCGAACCCCATAACTCTGCTGGTTACTGCATCTACGGCTACTGGATCTTTTCCAGCTATGATAAGATCCATTTTAACTACTTCTCCAGGTTCTATTGGCCCGTAGTATGGGCCTGAAGGTTTTACTTGATTCGCGGCATAGGTGCCATCTACAATTGCATATTTTACTTGATTTTTTAATGCTTGAAACAAGTCAACTATGGGCTCATGTAGGCCTAGAACGTGTATTTTTGTTCTTTGGTCCTGAGCAATCAGTCCTTTTAGGT
>JAEOSG010000178.1 GCA_016840485.1 Candidatus Baldrarchaeota archaeon | reverse complement strand
GTGTATCCCTTTCAGTATATTAAATATAAAAAGGATAAGTGAACTAATTAAATTATTGTGCTTTTTTGCCTACGATACCATGCCAATATTTCGCCGTTTTTAATTCCTTTTTAAAACGCTCTATATGTGCATTTTCGGTTCTATTTGACATTTCATCCGAATATAAGCCATAAAAGGATATCGACTTCTCTTTTTCTAAATTACTGGTTAATCTAAGTGTTCTAAATAGTTTTTTATCAATGACTTAAATTTATTCTTTGCTCCTAACATGATTAATTCCATATTTTTCACCCAAACTTAATGAAACAGTTACATTTAAAAAAATAAGGCACAAAGAGAGCTCATAACTTGTAGTCACAATTTGTGATCATTTCTTGTGCCTCATCTTTTTAAGTAGCCCAATCATGTTTTCTAAAGAGAGGTGACATAATGAAAATCCCTCCATATAGTGAAGAAACCCTTGGGGTTGTTAAAGAGAACTTAGAGATCGGAAGAAACAGCATTATACGAGGAAAAGGAACTCCACCAAAAATTATTGTTGAAGGCTTTATTGTTTGCCGTGGAAGAGTTCTATTCGAGTGTGATGTAGAGGCGAGAGGCATTGAAGGAGAAGAAGGCACTATAGAAGTCCGAGGAAGCCTTACAGTGGAAAATAGTATAAGTATTGAAGATGGAAGCCTCTATGTACATGGAAATTTGAAAGCTATTTATATAGACATAGATAATTCTCTTAGAGTTAAAGGTACTACAAAGGCTGAGGAAATAAAGGTTGGAGGAAACATAGAAACTGTAGGGGAAATAATTGCGGATAAAATAATAGTTGGTGGGACATTTGAAGCCAAAAGTAATGTGAAAGCCGAGGAAATAAAGGTTGGAGGAAAACTTGAAATTAAAGGAAAAGTTTCGGCCACAGATATCAATGTTGGAAGGAGTGCGGAGTTAAGCAATGGAAATATTAACGGTTCAATAAAGGTTGGAGGAAGCCTAGAAACTGAAGGTTTCCTTAAATTTGAAGAAATAAAGGTTGGAGGAAGTGCAAGAGTGAAAACAGGAAAGGGACGTATAATAAAGGTTGGAGGAACACTTGAAATAGATGAAGATATAAAATTTGAGAAAATAAAGGTTGGAGGTACCCTTAAAATAGGAGGCAAAGCCGAGGGGAGAAGCATTATAGTAGGTGGAACATTAAACGCTAAGCGATCAATTAAATTAGAAGAAGACTTTTCCGTTGGAGGAACAGCTAAAGTTGAAGACGTTTTAGATGCTTCAAATATAAAGGTTGGAGGAACTTTGAAAGCTCGAGAAGTTAAAGGCAAAAAGGTTTCAATAGGAGGAAAAGTTGAAACTGTTGAAGGAATAAGGGCAGAACAGTTTGAAATAGGTAGAAGAGGCGAAGTCATAGGACCTATACATGCTAAAGTAGTCATAATAAATAGAAGAACAACTGTTGAAGATGTATACGCTAAAGAAATACGTATAAAACGAGGATCCTCAGCCAGAAACCTGTATGGCAAAAGAATATACATTGATGATGAATGTAAAATCTACGGAGAAATAAAGTATACGGAAGAACTTGTAATAGGTGAAGACGTAACCTTAGCTAAATCTCCTGAAAAAGTCGACAGTCTTGAAAACATCTAATTAAGTAAAACACGAAATTGGATACAATAAAAACTATTTCTTTGCACCTTCTAAAGCATCACGATATTTTTCCAACATGTCTTTAAATGCAGATCTTAAATGCGATGGAACCAGTGGATCATTATGAACAATGTTTTTCAGATTTTTGAAACTACGCTCTATATGGTCTAGTCTACCAAGTTTTTGAGCAATTAATAACTCAAGTTTTAAGGCCTTTAAATGGGCTTCATACACTTTTTCAAGATTTTCATTATCAAATCTTTACCAGTAATAGCTATGCCCATTTTCTTAAGTTCATTAATTTCAATTAACTCATGGATAAAACCAGAGATCATCACTTAAGATGGCTTTAGATGAAAGATCAGGATACGGTGTGTCTGCTGTTAAATAGGTCATTAACTCTTTTTCTGAAACATTGCAATCATATCCAAAAACCGCTTTAATATTTTAACGCATGTGTGAAGCTTTTCTGCAACAGATAAGTTCTCAAAGGACACGGTTACTACTTCCTAAGACTTATTTCCTCAAAAACAAAGAGATGTTTAATTTACGATAATAACTGAATAGCGAGGATTCTACGAAATTTGCCTTACACTATTGTTGTTAGCTTATAAAATTATAAAGGCATATTTTTAAATTTTAAATTTTGTAAGTGAACAATGACATGTTAAAATATACTAATCTTCCCTTCTTGAGTGAGTATTATTGGAGGAATTTTGGATGTTTGCTGAAAGGGTTTTAAAATACGAGAAGCATTCGTTAATTGACCTTGCAAAGCTTGCAGAAGGCTTTGAAGATGTCATATATCTTAATGTCGGTGAACCTGATTTTAAAACGCCAAAACATGTTTTAGATGCTGCAAAAGAAGCCATGGAAAAAGGCTATACAAAGTATACTCCAGATGAAGGTATATCCGAGCTTAGAGAGGCTATAGCTGAAAGGGAAAGCCGAAAAATAAAAACCGAACTAACGAAGGAAAATGTTTTAGTGACCGCTGGTAGTACGGGAGCAGTTTTTGCAGCCATAATGAGCTTGGTAAATCCAGGTGAGGAAGTGCTTATTCAAGATCCTTGGTATCCAGGTCACATAAGGTCTATAACACTTGCAGGCGGAAAAGTTATAGGAGTTTCACAAGTGGAAGAGAAAAATTACAGTATTGATCTGGATGAACTTAATGAGAAAGTTACTAAGAAAACTAAGCTTCTGATTCTCATATCGCCTAATAATCCAACTGGGGCTGTGTTGGACTATAGAACTTTGAAAGGCATAGCTGAAATAGCTATGGACAACAATTTTTACGTTTTATCTGACGAAGTTTACGACAGGTTTGTCTATGATGATGAATTTAGAAGTATAGCTGAGGTACCTGGAATGGAGGAAAGAGCGATCATTGTAAACAGTTTTTCAAAGACTTATTGTATGACAGGTTTAAGAATAGGTTACGCTGTATCCTCTAAACAAATCATAAAGGAAATGGCAAAGGTTGCCTGCGCAGCAAGCCTCTCTGTCACGTCAATAATTCAATATGCAGCTTTAGCAGCTTTAAAAGGACCTCAAAGCTATGTGGAAGAAATGGTTAAAGAATATAACGAAAGAAGAAAATTGATCATGAGAAAACTCAAAGAAATTTCAGAAGTAAGTTTTGTGGAGCCTAAAGGAGCATTTTACGTTTTTCCAAACATGGAAAAACTTGGAATATCATCTAAAGAACTTGTGGAGTATTTAATTAAGGAAGCCAGAGTTCTGGTTTCACCTGGATACCCATTCTTTGGACCAGGAGGAAAACATCACATAAGAATATCGTATACGGTGCCGCGAAACAAACTAGAAACAGCTATGGAAAGAATAAAACAAGCAATAGAAAAACTATCGTAGAATATAAAGCAGGGGGTTAAGTGAAACTTTTAAGTTTTTCATAGAAGTTAAAGTAATTTTTCCCCACTTCCCAAAACCGTCTCTTAGCATTCCACATCCTATGCATTTTTACTGGAAGCCAAGAACCAATATTAGTAAACCTCCTAATAATCAACATATCATCAACATAATTCCTAAAATCGTCAAAAAGATAAGCAAATTTTTCACCATAGCCATGAGGGAGAAACAACATAAACAAAAGACCCTTATCGTGAATAGATACCGCATACCTTGGGAACTCGGTTAACGCCTTTAGCAGGATCTCTCTCGTCGCATCATTACACTCAACGTTAATTGTAAGAACTTCAGACAAACCAAGGCCAGCTAAATGCACATAGGGTTTCCAGACATTAAAAGACTCTAACTTCTTTACCCTCTCTCCAATTTGGGTGATGGATAAGTTGTAACCTTGCTCCCGAAGCAAACCTCCAAGCTCTCGATAAGAAGCCTTGTAATTCGCCTTTTTAAAAAGGAACAAGAGGAAATCTATGTTATCAAATGGTATCGGTTCGTAAGAAAACCAGAAAATATCGGGTAATGGTAATATGTCTTCGTATTTCTCGACGAAATTTAATAGGCCGTACAGCCACATGTCTTCCTGAAAAAACCAACGTCTGTTATCAAAACGTTCCAAATTCCAGCCATGTCCTATACCTTTGATCTCATAGACTCTTGCTTCGTCAAATAATATACCTTCAAGTTCTACGAAGGAATCTTTGAACTCTTTCAACACTCTTCTTTGATCAGGCACAACAAACCCTAACCATCCCCATCGCCTACCCTCAGAGGAGAATGTATCAAAATTAAAGCTTGTAAGGGACGGATTGTCAAAAACTCTAAAGAAAACCTGTTTATCGTACGTGTGCTTAAATTTTACAAACACTACATAGTTTCTTAATTTGAATTTTGTGTAGTCGAAAAGGGAAACGAATCTTAAGCCAATTTTTTCCCTGAATTTTCTCAGATTATAAATTACTGCTGCCGGAGTAACACCTAACATTCTTGCTATTTCAGTATATGTCTTATCGGGATATGCTATGAAAGCTTCTAGAAATTTTCTTTCGTTTCGCTTAAGCTTTTTCTCTCTAACCAAATCCAGGGACAGCAGACGCTTTATTTGCTCGGGGTTGATTATTCCGTACTTTTTAATCATTTTAAGTCTATAAACAATAGTATCATATACTGCCCTACTTTTAGGAGTAAAATAAGGATCAAAGGTTTCCATGTCGTCTCTTTTAACTATCACGCTCGGATTAGAATCCTTAATTAGGCCATCACATCGTGCTAAGTATATTTTTATTTTTTCGAATAACGTTTTCAATTCCAAATTATTTGTTTGAGGAAAGAGGTCGTCATACTTCTTTGTTGTTACCATTATTATCACTTTCAATTTTTAAAATATAGCATTCTTTTTTAAAAATTTT
>JAEOSG010000177.1 GCA_016840485.1 Candidatus Baldrarchaeota archaeon | reverse complement strand
ATTTAGATTTGCTTTAGCACTACTCAAGTAATCAGCATCGTCTTCTCCAAATATTAACTTCCAAAAAACCCTGGTGTCCCTATAACTGTGATTTTAACGATGTTTAAACCCATAACACCCCTATTCTGTCGAAAGCTCCCTTAACAAAAACTAGAGGAGGGGTTACTGAAAACTATGGGGGGACTATCAATTTTTACAAAGAAAATAGCGCAAAAAAGGCCTTTGTTGGCGAACTAGACATAGACTAATTTAAACGGTCTGCTTGGCAGTATGCAGTTTTGTCCTAGAAGCCAGATTCCAAACTTCAGATATATAAATGCAGTGTAGGAGCCGGGGTGGGAGTTTGAACCCCTCAAAACGTGGAGAAATCTCCCGAAATTATTTCAAGACTTTCCAGTTCAAAAGATGCTCAGACTTCTGATCCTTCGTACGTACATGCAATGTAACTTTTTATCATAAACTTAGATACACTTAATTCAGATTAGATGAGATAAACAGAAAAAGGGAAGGTTCACGGAAAGTTTCATTTACGGGATATTCAAGCCTTAACTCTCAAGATTACCAGTTTGCGTATACAGAGCAATATTAGGAATCTAAAGATAAGATCAGTACGCCTGTGCCGCTCACAGGCTCGCTAGGAGGAACCGGAAATTCGGTTGTTACGCCACTATAATGCATATTATAACCAATTAAATACGACAATGTCCCTGATGCATCGGTTACTTCACCGTTAGCTACCCACTTGTAGTTTACAAAGCGCCAAACGCCTTCGTCATATCCCGTTATTACTCCATCATCTGTCACTATCGTCCACGTTTCAGAGAAATGCTCTGTTTTACCTGGAAAACTAGCCCCTACTAGGGTGATGTAGATTTCTCCGTTGATGTCGCCTTCAACAGTTCCAATCCACGTGTATGGCGACGTACCGCCAAACCCAACCCAGTTCCAATTAAGCTCGATATACAAGTCACATTTAAGCGTCTCATCAACAGTTGCCGAAGCCATGGGCACCAATACAAATGCGAAAACCATCGCTAACGCCAATAAAACAGCCAAACTTTTCACATTATCACCTCCTTCCAGTTTACCCACTGAACAACACTTGAGAAAAATAGATAGGCATTTTTCGCAACCTTGAGAAAAAACATAGGAAAGAAAATGCAAAACCTAGAAGTGATCCTTCATTTTTGATTTTATAATTTGACGTTTACGTATCGTCTGATTATGTACTGTTTCATTTCTTCTTTCTCGTAACATATACGCGCTTTCATTATCTTTCCTCCCCGTCCCCGCTCTCCTAGAAATATCCTTACCTCAATAACACCGCGTTTTTCCAGCTCCAGAATGGCCGGACCCCGCGGAGATTTTCTACCGTATACGTTTGATTTTGGAATTTCCGTGCCTTTTATAATTTGCATAAAGGTTCTCCAACCTGATTCTTCTAAGGTTAGTTTCCGTCGCATGTAATCCTCCACAAAAGCTTTAGTTAAATATTCAAACACCTTTTGCGCACTATTCATCTTAAACTCAAATTTTCTATGTGGATAAATAGCAACTGTTACTGGACTGGGCTGACACACTTTAAACTTTCCCAGCTCATCAACGTAGATGATTTTGGGGCTCGCATGAAGAATACCGCTTTCTGACGCTTTAACCCATACCCTAATTGACTCAACCTTGTGAGATTCAACACGTTTACCCTCCACATTTATCGTTCCTTCCTTCATCCTATATTTAGGCGTTACATCAATTACCTCGCAATTTTCCGGAACAAGATTTTCAATTCTCACAAGCATTCCAGGTTTCATCGCCACGTTTGTCATGTCAACCCTAATTTCAAACGTTTCTCCAACAGTCACCTCGTTTGGCACATCGACGTAAGCTTGAATGTGAGCATGCTCGAATTTTTTAAAGGCCGTTGCTTTTCTGGAAGCTAAGACTGTTCTGGTATATGCAGCACGTATCGTTCTTGTCATTGGTGATGTTAGAAGGGTGCCTTTGAGAACAGCGCTGTCGAGTTTTGATGCTGCTGTTTCTAAAAGAGAGAGTGAACGGGTATAGTGTACCTTTGCCTTTTGTAAGTCTCCATATCTTTCAAACAAAAGACCAAGTGAATAATCAATTTCCCAGAGCAGAGGTGGATTGCCAACATGTTGCGCCGTTTCCAAAGCGTTCTCCATTAACTCTATTCCTTCATCCATGTTACCCATTTCTGCGAGCACCTCAGCCTTCAATTTTAAGCCTTTAGCAATGTACTTTTTAGCGCCTGCTTTTTCAGCTATAGCCAATAATTCTCCGGCAAATTTTAGTGCTTGTGCGTAATTACCTTTAGCAAGAGCTATTTCCCCTCGGCCTAATAATATGTGAATTTCCATACGCCACCAAGCATATGGATGCTGATGCATCAAGCGATTTGCTTCCTCAAAATATTTCTCTGCGCGCTCATAATCTTTTTTATATAAATAGTCCATTCCTAAATTTGCTAAGGCATGGGGCACTCCGCCCAAAGCGATGGCTTTTTGTTGCGCTTTAGCAGTTTTTATTGATTCTTTGTTATATTTTATGGCGAGTTCAATGTTTGATAGGTCATGGTAAATCCAGCCGAGAGTGTTGAGAACCCACGAAGCCTCGGTTGCACGGCCAGTTTCCTGAGCCAGTTGAAGACATCTCCGTCCAGTCGAAATTGCCTCATTGTATTCTCCGTTACCAGCTAGAACTATTGTTAACATAAATAACGTCTCTATCATTATAAGGGTAGCCCCCATTTCCTCAGCTAACACAAGTGCTCTGTTAAGGCAATCTTTGGATCTGTTAAAATCGCCCTTCCAGTTATAATACCACCCGAGAACCTGAAAACTGCTAGCTTCCGTGACTTTGTCACCTATTTCTTTGCATATTCTAAGACATTCTTCAACGTACACACGGCTTTCATCAATAGTATCCAGATTTGCAATGAGCACGCCGCCAATACTTCTTAAGCTTCTGCCCTCTAGAAGCTTGTTATTCATCTTTCGAGCAATCTCTAGCGCCGTTGTAAAATGCTGAAGAACCGTATCCATCTCCGAGAAATATGGGCTAAATTCCTCAATTGTCATGTAAGCTTTGCCTAGCCAATAGTGTGCTTCTGCAATCATCAATTCGTCACCGATGTTTGTTGCATTTTGCAGCATCAAATTGAAATCTTTCAGAGCCTTTCTTCCTTCATCTTGGGCTAGCCAAGCCTTGCCTCTGAGCTGATAGATTTTGTACAGATTTTCGCTTGTAGCAAGATGGGCAGTTCTCTGGGTGGCTTCTAATGCTTTGTTTAAATATTCTATTGCTTGCATGTTTGCATAAATATTTACAGCCTTTTCGCCGAGCTTAACGAGGTATCTAAATGCTTTTTCGGGAGCCCCGCCCGCGACAAAGTGAAGAGCAGCCTCTACGCTATAGCCCTCTGATATTTTTTCAGTGAGAGCCTGTTCGATACAATTTGCAATTTTAACATGGTAAACTCTTCTCAACTCGCCTGGTATATTCTCGTATATAACCTCTCTGATTTTGTGATGCGTAAACTCAAAAGCTGAATCAGTTGAACGTATTAATCGATGCCTCCGTTCAATTTCAACCAATGTTTCCAAGACGTCAACCAGATCTAATGCTAAGGCTTTACTCAAAATATTAGGAGCGAAGCGATAACCGTAAACAGCAGCGAGGTTCAGCAGTTTTCTTTCTTTATGCCCTAATCTTGCAATTCTCCTTGTAATAACCTCGTGTACCTTAGAAGGCACCCCAATTTCCTCCAGTGGAGCAGTGAATATCCAACGACCCTTTTTCTTCATAAGTCGTTCTTCATCTATGAGCACGTTAATCATTTCAATGACAAATAGAGGGTTACCCCCGCTTTCTTCGTAGAGTCTTTCCTCATATTCTTTATTTAACGGAGAACCGAAAATTGACTTTAAAAGATCAGGAAAATCGTCTCGCTTTAGACAGCTCAGCTCACTTTTAAATAATAGGTCCTCTCGACTCATGGAGAATATAGTTTCTTCAAGAGGATGAAGTTTCTTCTCCTCATCACAAATAAGCTCCTCAGGCCTATAGGTTCCGATTATAAGAAGCCGTGAATTCCTGCATTTTCTTGATAAGTAATGAAGCAAGGATAAGCTCAACTGATCTGCCAAGTGCAGGTCGTCCATAAACAAAACTACTGGTTCTCGCTTAGATAAGTAAAGAAAAAATTCTGCCACTGCTTGAAAAGTTCTGTCTTTATCAATTCTAGGAGTTGAAAAGAGTTCACGTTTCTTTGACTCACTTGAGACTTCAGAATCTTTTAGCCATCCAGTAGCTCTCAGCCATTTCTTTACCATGGATTTTGCTTTTTCATCGCTTAAGGCGGACATATATGAATTAAGCGCTTCTCTGAAAGGAAAATAAGGGATGTTTACTTTGCTTAGACATCGGCCTACGAGAACTGTTGCACCCCTTTTCTTCGCCAGTTTTAAAAACTCATTAGCTAACCTTGTCTTTCCAACTCCAGCTTCCCCGCAAATAAATACCGTGATCCCCCTTCCGTCTAAGATAAGCCTAAAATATTGCATAAACTGTTTAATTTCCTGCTTTCTTCCGACTAAAGCTGGCTCAGCAAGGAACTTAAGCTTCATTTACTGTGCATCCAAAAATTTAAGGCTTTATCACTAAGACACAAAGTGTTCCGAAAGAAATCGACCTCGAACATAATTGCAACCATTTTAATTAACCAAAAACTCTCTGAAAAGTTTTTTGGCAACTCCTTAAAGAACGACGAGTGCCGAGGGCCGGGTTTGAACCAAAGGCAAATGGCGATTTCTCCCGCAAATCCCCTCTTTTTCTGTTTCCAGACGCTCTAGAGTTTATTTTGTTCGTTTGAGCAGTTTCAAGAATATTTTCGGTTCTGTTAACCGTGATTAAACGAAAAACTAAGCGAAAATATGTGATAAAATTTTTGAAAATTTGACCTATAAGGAGCTGAATAGAGCCGCGGATCTC
>JAEOSG010000056.1 GCA_016840485.1 Candidatus Baldrarchaeota archaeon | reverse complement strand
ATTCTTTTCCCAACTATTCCGTCTCCTGGGCTGGTTAGGATGGTCATGTTATGCCACCTCTATGGTTTCTTCTTTTAGCATTTTTTCAACTGCTTTGAACGCTGTTTCGATGTCTATGCCGAGTTGTTCTGCGATTTCGCTTACATAGTGTACTCCTGGGTTATTGGTTAGGTAGTTGTCAATCAGTTTTACGGCTTCTTCAACGGAAACTTCTCTTAATTCTATGATTTTTTGGGTTAGTACGTTTTCAAGATAGTGTTTTACGGCTTTTCGTATAAATTCTGACCTCGACCTATAACCTAGCTTTTTTACGGCTTTATCGATTTTTTGAACTTCTGTTTTCTGTAGGCGTACTGGAACGATTATCTGCGCTTTTTCTTTTTTCGTTTTTAGTTCCATTGTAAGGACACCACAACGTATACATGTATTCAATGTATGAATTACGTGTTGATATTTAAACTAGTTGTTCAGTTATTTAATCATAAATATTGTTTGGATGTAAGAATTATTTTTAATTAGGAATACCATGTAAATAAGTGGAAAAAAGAACTAACAAATTAATCGGAGAGGTCTAGGAAACACAGTTTTGTATAGTTTGATTAGTTTTATTGCTTTTAGGCCTTTTGAGATGTCTTGTGTAGTCTATGTGAGCAGATGCTTCGAAATAGGGAATCTCGCTTTCTTCTCGTGCAATTGTTGTTTTGTGTTTGTTGTTTTGGGTTACTCTTTGAATTTTTCTGATGCTAGTTTTCCTGCTATTCCCCATCTTGATTTAGGTATTTCGTGTATTATTACGTCTACTGCTTGCGGTGGGATACCTACGTCTTCGAAAACTTTGGTTATGTTTTTAACGATTTGTTTAATGGTTGTTTCATCTCTTCCTTCCCACAAATAAACATGTACTATAGGCATTTCCCTCACCTAATTAAATTTTTGAAATTTAAATTGGTAGAATGTATATAATTTTAATGTAGAGGTGTTGTTTTGTTGCTGTGATTTTAATGGATGAGAGGAAGAGATGAAGGGTTGCTAGGAGGTTGAGGTTAGAGGGTACTTTAGGTTTTACTGTGAAGGTAGGTTGACTTTGAAGCAGGCTGCTGATTTGGCTGAGATGAATGTTTAGGATTTTTATATGATTGGTAAAAGGAAGGTTTTTTACTAATATTGGTGTTTGAGGATTTAAGAGAGGAGTTAGAGGAAGTTGATTGTCTCTGAGATCGTGACGAATATATCTCTTATTATAGCTTTTAGATATGCTGTTGCAATGGTGTTTTGTAGTTATGTTTATTAGTTTTATTTGGTAGGTAAGGTGTAGGTGTGTGTTGTTATGGTTTCGGAGGTTAGAATTAGGGTTCCGTTGGATATTTTGTCTTTGATTTCTGATAGTTTGAAGAATAAGTTGAGTGAGTTGGAGTTGGAAATTAAGGTTGCTAAGGAACGTATTAGAAGATTTGAGGAAAAATATGGTATGGATTCTGATAGTTTTCTTAAAAAATATGAGGCTGGTAGTTTGGGTGATGATGAGGATTTTGTAGCGTGGTACGGTGAGTTAATGTTTTTGAAGGAAGCGGAAAGGGAGTATGAGAAATTGAAAATGGTGATTGAAGATATCCATAGAGGATTATCTAAGTGAGATTTTTAAAACTGTGAATAGGTTTAAGCCATTCATAGTTTTACATAGTATTGAACATCAGAGAAGGTCGGATACGAGGCATGTCATTCGGGGGAGAATAACGTTTCGTGATGGTTCAAAACTAGATTTTTTAGAATATATTGTTATTAAGGATCGGAAGGTTACGAGAATATCTTATAGGTATAATTTCAGGGATTCTAGGGGGAAACTTATTTTCAGATATGATAATGCTCCTCATTATCCTAATCTTCTTACTTTTCCTCGTCATAAGCATCTAAGTAATGGTCGGGTCGTCGAAAGTGAGGAGCCGTCACTGCCAAATGTGTTAAAAGAGATTATAAGCATTGTTTTTGTCCATTGAAAACATGGTTACTGAATTTGTCAAGTTTTAATTTCGTTAGACTTTTAAATTTAAATGTAGTTGTATTTTATGGTTTATTAGAAGTTTTAAAGACGTCTCATTTCATTGTTTTTGGGGAATGAAGGTTTCTAATACGGGACCGTTGATAGTTTTTATGAGACAGGAGTTGCTGCCTCTTTTGATTATACTCATTTGTCAATAAGTCGAAAGAGATATACAAGAGTATAGGGCTGGGATGTACTGATCCGCTTTACGCAATTCATCATTTATAAGGTTTTGAGGTTTTGCCTTGGTGGTCTTGGTGTTAATGGTCGCTTTGAATTGTTAAAATGGTTGCATTATCTTTATATATTATCCAGATCTTTTATTTTATGTTGTATTTTGTGTGGGAGTTAGACTATGGGTTATTATTTGAAGTTGTTGGTTGATGCGTCTTTTCCAGTTTTGTACCGTGTGCTTTCTGATAAGATTGGCAGGCATTTTAAAACTGTTTTTAAACTTAGAGATGGGAGTCTTTGCGGTGTGATTTTAGGTGAAAGATATATTGGTTCTCAACTGTCGACAGTTGCGGCTGTGGCTGCTATTAGCAGTTCTGCTGCGCCTTTGGCTTTGATGAGTACTGGTCCAGCGGCTTTGGTTGTTATGTTAAGGGAGAGGGAGGACGGTAAGGTTGTTGTGGAGGTATTTTCGTTTGCTGGTATTAGTGGTTTAAATAGGGATAGATTGCTTAAACAGGTTGCTTATGGTTTTTCCGGTTTGTTGAAGAATCTTGGATTTAAATTTGAGATATTGGACGAGGTATCTGACTTTTTCTCTTGGAAGGTTTCTTCAGAGCTTAACAGTCTTGTTTTAGAGAAGGTTGAACTTGTTTTGGAAAAAGATAGATTAAAGAGAAAGAAGAGTGGCAAAGAAAGAGTAAGAAGCCGTGTAGTTGGTCAAAGTTTGCCTGAAGAACTGAAAATGTTAGGTCCATGTCCGTTTTTGGAGTCGTCAGAGTTTTCGGATATTTTTGTTTGCGGAGCTTCAAAGCATGTTTATGTGCCTACGAGTTCCATAAGTAAGGGCGAGGTAATGAAGAGGTGTGTTGGAACTAGTTTTGTAAGCTGCGAATATTATGTTAAAGCGTTGGATATGTTGAAGGCATGTCCGTTTTTGAAACGCCGTCAGATTGGGCCTTTAAAAGCCGTGTACATATGTGAGGCTTCAAAATATGTGGATGTTCCATTTTCTAAGATTGAAGATGAATATACTACGAAGAACTGTGTTGAAGATAGATATTTGAGTTGTAGCTACTATGTGGACGCTATAAAGGAGATAGAGAAGAAGATTATCGAATTAGACAGGAAGATTAAGGAAATTTAGTTTTACACGGCTCTAATTGCTTCTTAATGAAAGTAAGATGTACATAAAGGCGTAAAAGAGGTTTTAGCCGAGTCTAGGTTACTGGTTATTTTAAGATGTTTGTAACAATTTAGTGTTGTATGCTATGTGTGCATAATAATATTTTTATGCTCTTTATGCTTTTTATTACCGGTGTTGTTAATGGTTAATGTTACGATTCGTGGGGTTCGTGACGACGTTTATAGGGTTTTTAAGGCTAAGGCTGCGTTGAGGGGTATTAGTGTTCAGAAGGCTCTTGAGGAGGCTATAAAGCTTTGGATAAAGTCTTTTGATGAGGAGTTTTCTTCTAGGGATGTAGATAATGTTGTTAGGTTTTTGAGGGAGAATCCTGCTGAGCCTTTTGTTTTCGGGAAAGAGGAGAAGTTTGATTTGAGGGTTGGTAGGGAATGGGCAAGGAAGAAGTTAGGTTTGAAGCGGTAGTTGATGTTGGGCCTCTTGCTGTTTGTGTTGTGGATAATCCGGTGCGGGATGAAGCTTTAGATTGGTTGACTGAGGTTTTAAGAGGGGAGATTAGATGCGTGGTTCCTTTTTCTTCTGTTATGGGTGCTCATATTGTTGCTACGAGTTATCTTGGTGCTGATCCAGGTGAGGTTGCTTATAGGTTGGGGTTGCTTGTTGGGGTTGGTGAGGTTTTGTGGTTTTCGGATTTAAGTTTAAATAGGGTTAGGAGGGCTTTCTCTCTGGTTGAGAGGTATGGTGTTGATTCTTGGGATGGTTATTTGCTGACTGTTATGGAGGATTTTGATATCCATAAGATTTATACTTTTGATCTGGAAGATTTCGGAAAGATTAGTAGTGTGAAAGCTTTATTGCCGATTTCTCGGAAATCTTTTCAAAAATTTATGAAATGGGTGAAAAATAGGGCAATAACATAGAGTGAAACATTCGAAACATTTATATGCTTTGTTATCTCAAATTTAGTGTTGGTAAGCCCGAATGCCCTTTCGGGGTGATATGTGGGGTTCATGTAACGAGAGATGTGCGGAGTGCTCCCGAAGGGAACGATGAAGGGAGCCGAGCGAACGCGATGAGACCGTTCCCCGTGAAAGCCTCCCAATGAAACCGGAGGGAGGAAGACTCCCGCCAACGAAAGTTATCAAATGTTCCGAAAGTTAGCGAGAGTCAGAACGGTACTGAGAAATAGTTTGTTAAAGGTTGTATATTTGAAATATTTAGTTTGCTTTAAATGTTTAAGTATTGTTTGTGCCTTAACTGTTGGTTTTGGCCAGGTTTTTAAGTGTTGATGCGTGTTTTGTTATGTGGTTTAATATCAGGTGGTGATGTTTGTCTGTGGCTGATTATGTGAGGGAGGTCAAGGAGTCTATTGAGGAGATTAAGAAGCTTTTGTGTGGTATTTTGGGGACTCTTGAGATTTTGGAGGACAGGGAGTTGATGGAGCAGATAAGGGAATCTGAGAAGCAGATTGAAAGGGGAGAATATGAGAGGTTTCTTTAATGGAATATGCTATTTTTGCATCTAAAGATTTATTAAAGAATTTGGTAAGCTTCCAAAGAATGTTCAGGATAGAATTAAAGAAAGATTAGAAGTTTTAAAGAGGTCTCCTTTTGCCGGTTTGCCTTTGTATGGAAGCTTGAAGGGTAAATATAGGATAAGAGTTGGGGATTATAGGATTATTTATATGGTAAGTGAAAAGGAAAGAAGGGTTTATTTGCTCGGTGTAGTTCGTAGAAAAAGAGTGCAGGTTTTTGAAGCTGCATGCTAAAGTAATTTAATTGTTTGTTTATGTGTTGGTTTTTTCTTGTTTTAATTTGTAGTAGAAGAAGGTTGTTGTTAATATGAGTAGTGTGGTTGAGGTTAGGAATGTTGTTTGAGGTGAGATGTGATCGTATATGTAGCCTCCTATGTATGGTGCTGGGATCGAAATAATCGATCTATAGGTGTTTATTTTTGAGTATTCTCTTGCTCTTTGCTCCTTTTTTGTGTTGAGTGAGATTGCATTGTTGAAGGATGGTATCCAAAGTGCTATGGATAAGCCTATGCATAGGAGACTTGGGAATAGAAATGTGATGTGACGTGTTGTTCCAAGTAGTGTGGTAGCTATTACGCCGAGAAACTCAGTTATAACGAAGCCGAAGAGATAGCCCTTTTTATCTATCCATCGACCTGCCAAGTATTGTGATAGGAATGTTACTGAGAACATGAATGTGTTTAGAAGACCTATATCTGTGGCTGATAAACCGTGGATATCGTAGATATATGCGTTTAGAAGTGAGAACCACATTCCCCATGCGAAGCTATCTAATATTGTTGCTATGTAAAGCCATGTGAGGTCTCTTCTAGGCTTTAGCGCTTCTACGGCTTTTTTCCATGAGGTTTTCTTTCTCTTTTCTTTTTCAAGCGTTTCAACACTTAAAATGAAGAAGAATAATACTCCAATTGAGGTTAATATGCCTCCTAATATGAATGTAAGGTTGAATCCTAGGTTATCAGCCATTAAACCTGATATGGAGGGAACTATTGCTCTTGCGATAAAGAAGGGTGTTATGGTAAGTCCGAATGCCCCTCCCATTTGTTTTTCTGTTACAGATTCTGCTGTCATTGCTCCTCTTGCAGGTTGTTCTGCCATAAATGAAAAGTTCATCAAGGTATATGCTACTATTAAAAGAGGAAGTGTTTTAGTGTAGCCTACTATGAGTAGTGATGTGGCCATTGCTAGACCTGCTAATGTTACGAGTGGTTTTCTTCCGTAATGGTCTGCTAATATTCCTATGAAGGGTATTATGAAAGCTACGAAAAAGTTTGCAAGTGTGTTGATTGCTCCGAGGTCTTCCATACTGTAGCCTAATGATAAAAGATAGACAGGGAAGAGTGTTAAAAAAACGGCGTATCCAATACCTACTAGAGCGGTGTACAAGGATAGTATGTACACGTTTCTGAAATACCGATGTGACATACGTAAGAGACTATTAATGTACTATTAAAATTTAATTTAGCATTTTTCAACGTTTTCCTAGATCTATGTAATATTTTTCAGCCATATTTATTGTATTTAGTATTAAGTTTAGTAATACCTAATCTTACTGTTGTGATACTATGTTATGTTAAATTTTCTGATGTTAGTTTCTTGTTCTCTATTTTGATTTAATCGTTTTGTTAGGCTTACGGAGAAAAAGAGTATTGATAACTTTAAAATTAAGCTGTTTTCGTTTTAACTTGCCTCGACATCTTAAATAAAGTTTTTAGGTCATAATGTTTAAATGCTTGGTTTTAGTAGGGGGCATACGGTGAATTGCACTTGACGGTTGTTAAAAGAATAATTGTGGATCCTTCTAAATGTGCGGGTTGTAGATATTGTGAGATGTGGTGTTCATTTACGCATGAAAATGTCTTTGGTTCATCGTTTTCTAGGATAACTGTTGTCAAGGACGATAAACTGGGTCTCGACTATCCGGTTGTATGTTTTTTCTGTGATCCAGCTCCATGCATCGATGTATGTCCTACCGGGGCTTTGAGGAAAAATGAGCACGGTGTTACGGTTGTTGATGAAGATTTGTGTACGAGTTGTGGGTCATGTATTGCAGCATGTCCCTATGGAGCAGTGAAAAAACATCCAATCAAAAATAAGCCGATTATTTGTGATCTATGTGGTGGAGAACCTGTATGTGTAGCTAAGTGTCCTACTAATGCACTTAGTCTTCACCCTATTGAGGAAGTAGACATGGACCGTGTCGATGAGGTTTTTGATCGAGCCTATGCACATGCGTTAAAGCAATATAAAAAATTGATGGAGCTGTGGGGTCTTGATATCAAGTAAACTGTATGGGTATGCCGGAGAAATATTAAGAATAGATTTGGAAAATTTTGAGGTAAGAAGGGAGAAGCTCAGTAAAGAACTGGCTAAAAAATATCTGGGTGGGAGAGGTTTTAACGTTAGCAAACTGTATTATGAGGTACCTAAGGGTGTAGATCCGCTGGGCTCTGAGAATAAGCTTATGATAGCTACGGGACCCGTAGCTGGTACTGGTTTTCCTATTGGTGCTAGGCTTAATGTGACAGCTAGGTCGCCGCAGACGGGGCTTCTAGGTGACTCGAATGTAGGTGGACATTTTGCGGCGGAACTGAAATATGCTGGATTTGACCAAATAGTAATTGAAGGGAGGAGTAATAAGCCGATATACATATATGTTCATGATAAAGAGGTAGAGTTTAGAGATGCTGATGGTATTTGGGGTTTAACGATTTCTAAAGCTTATGATGCTATTCGCAGGGAGTTAAAGGATTGGAGAGTTCAGATAGCTCTTATAGGGCCTGCTGCTGAGAACATGGTTAAGTTTTCAGGGATTTTCTTTAATTTAAGTAGACCTGCTGCTCGTACAGGTCTAGGTGCTGTGATGGCATCGAAAAACATTAAGGCTATCGTCGTTAGAGGTGATGGTTACGTGGAAGTTGCTGATCCTAAGGGATTTGAGAGATTTGTTGAAGAGGTTGAGGAAGAAGTCTATAGTCACGTGCAGTATTGGCCTAGAAGAATTATGGGTACTTCGAGGATACTGCTTGCTGCTAATAGGTTAGGTATTCTTCCTGGAAAACATTTTACGAAAGCAATATTGGATTACGCGTTTAAGGTAAGTGGGGAGATGCTTGCTTTAAAGTATAATGTTAAGAATAGGGGCTGTTTTTCATGTATAGTTCCTTGTAGCAGATTTTTTATAGTTAAGAATGGAAGATTTGCTGGTACGTTTGGTGAAGGCCCTGAATATGAGGCTTTAGGAGGAATGACTGTAAGAATTGGAAACAGTGATCTTAACGCTGCTTTAAAAGCTATTAATATACTCAACGATTTAGGTATGGATGTTATATCTACTAGTGAGGTAATTTCATGGGTTATGGAACTCTATGAGAAAGGTTTGATCAATAGGAGTGAAATGGATGGTTTAGATCCTAGATGGGGTAACATGGATGATGTTTTCAAGCTTATAGAGATGATAGCTTATAGGAGAGGATTTGGTGATATCTTGGCTGATGGGGTAGTCAGTGCAGCTAAGAAGCTTGGAAAAGGTTATGAAATAGCTTTTCACGTTAAGGGCCTAGAAATGATACAAGCTGATCCTCGAGGACTTAAAGGTTATGGGTTAGGCTTTGCAGTGGCAAGTAGGGGTGCTGATCATCTTCGGTCTGAGCCGTTTATAGAGTTAAGTGACGATCCAGAGTTAGGTGAGAAAATGTTTGGTGAACGTGAAGCTACTTTGAGGCTTGGTATACGAGGTAAGGGAAAGCTGGTTACTTACTATGAAAACATTTGTGCTATTGTTGATTCACTTGAGATTTGTAAGAATATAGCTGAAAACATGGATATTATTACATTTGATAAGGCAGCGAGGTTAATTAATGTAGTTACAGGTATTGATTTAACTTCGGATGAAGTTGCTAGGATAGGTGAACGTATAGTGAATATTGAGAGAGCTTACCTTGTTAGGGAAGGTGTTAGAAGAAAAGACGATGTTTTACCAACTAGATTCTTAAAAGAACCAATAAGTGAAGGGCCTTCAGCAAACCATGTTGTTGAACTTGAAGAAATGCTTAATGAATATTATGGGGTGCGTGGATGGGATCCTGAGACAGGTATACCTAGGGTTAAGAAGTTACTTAAACTCGGTTTAGAAGATGTTGTTGAAGATCTTAAAAAACATAATGTTGAGTTGAATTAGGATTAAGTTTCAATGTAAATTTAATACTTAGGGTTTCGAGTTAGCTTAAATTTTTATTTGTAAAGGTGAATGATACACACGTGATTTTAAAAGGTTGTTTTGAAACGGAGGGATCAATCTTGAAGAAAATCGTTGTTGATAAGGAGATCTTTGACCTTTTTCCCGACTTTAAGAGAGGAATAATAATTGTTAAAGATATTGAAAACAGTTCTAGAAATGAAAAGATAAGAAAACTTTTAGATGAAATTGTGATGAGTAGAATTGGCAAGGAATGGCTTGAACATGAGTATGTGAAGGCTTGGGAAGAAGCTCATAGGGAATTTGGTTCAAAGCCTAAAAGGTATCCTCCATCTGTTAAGCAGCTTTTGAGACGTATTCAAAAGGTTAGTAGAGTGCCGTTTATAAATTCGGTTGTTGCCTCTTTTAACTACATTTCGCTGAAATATCTTGTTCCATGTGGCGGTGACGATGTAGATAAAATTGAGGGGAACCTTAGACTTGGTTTAGCTAAGGGAAATGAAGTTTTTATTCCTCTCGGCGGCGGTGAAGTTGAGCATCCTAAGCCAGGAGAAGTTATTTACTATGATGATAAAACTTTGAATGTTATGTGCAGAAGATGGAATTGGAGAAACGGCGACTTTTCAAAAATAACAGAAACATCTAAAAGAATTGTGATTAATGTTGACGGTGTCGGTCCTATTCCTCAAAGTTTAATTGAAGAAGCAAGAGACGAGCTTGCAAAATTGCTAATTGAGGAGTGTAACGCTGATTTAAAAACTGATTTGTTGAATGCAAATAAAAGGGAAATAGAATTAGAATTCTAGTCTAAGTTACTTAGGGTATGGTTTACTGTTAGATGTGAACTTTATTTAACACTGTACTTATATAGTTATTTCGTTATATAGTATTGTGGTGATGTCATTGAAGAAGTACGCTACAATCTCGGTTCCTGTGGAGGTTAAAAAAACTCTTGAGAAAGTAAAGGGTGATCGAGAATGGGGTGAATTTTTGATTTGGTTATATGAAGAAGTTAAAAAGTTAAAGGGAGAGGCTGCTTTCAAGAAGTTAACAGAAATTCTTAGCAAAGAGGAGCTTGAAAATATTTTGAAAAGTAGTCGAGAGTTTAGGAAGGGGTTTGTTTTGAAATGAGCTTGTTAGATACAAGTGTTTTGGTTGAACTTTTGCGAAAGAAGATATACGAGTTTGCTGATATTTCTGTTATTACTTTGATTGAAGTTTTGAGAGGAGTTAAGGCAAAGAAAAGGAAGAAAGTGAAAGATTTAATTGAAAGAAGTTTTAATGTAATAGGTTTAGATAATAAGGTTATTGAAGCGTATTGCGACCTTTATGATAAACTAAAAAGAAATGGGGAAATGATTTCTGATGCAGATTTGCTTATAGCCGCTACAGCAGTTTCACATGGCTTAAAACTGAAAACAAAGAATAGAAAACATTTTGAAAGATTAAGGAAACACGGACTAGAAGTAGTTTTTGTTTAGATATTTGATACGTTTTGTAATAAATTATCTGTAACACCTAAAATGAGTATTTTCGCATTTTGAGCTTTAACTGAACTTCGCAAAGAAAGAAATATGATCTTGCTAGTTGATACACCAGAATAGTTGTTTTATTTTTTGAAAAAGTTGTTTGTTTATTGTTGGAGTTTTTTCTAGGAGTTCGTCTATTGTGTGGTAGGGACGGTTTTCTTGGATTTTTTGGTAAAGTTTTTATCTATTCCTAGCAGTTTTATCGTTGTTTCTTTGGTGGCAATGTTGATTTCTCTACTTAATTTTTCGAATTTTGGGTCTCCTCTATATTTCTCTTCTGTGTCTTTGGTTGCTAGCTTGTGAGCTTGCTCCACACTTAGACCTTTAGCTCTATATTTTATTTCCTTCAGTTCATGGTAAAGAATGTATTCTTCAAATTCTTTGTATTTTTCAGAGATTCCATATTTCATTTAGAGGTATGCTTAGTTTTCTGCGGCTGGTGGATATACTATTTTGCCTTTGTATTTAACTCTGTAACAGGCTACGTGATCTTCTATGGTTTTATGGGGAACATAAATCACCTTATAGCCTAATTTTCTTATTTCTTCTTTTACGTCTTCTTTTCGCATCCCATTTCTCCTTAAAATTGATTTTAGTTTGCTATGTTGTTATTTGGGAAATGTGAAGTACGGTTTTCTTATATTTTTGTCCGAGTTTTTCTATGAGTTTTCGGTCTGCTGTGTAGAGTTTTGTGTTTAGAGTTATTGCTAGAGCTATGTAGGAGGCATCGTATATTGTTATGTCTTTTTCTATTGCTATTTCTACTGTTTTTTCGACTAGCTTTCCTCTTAGGGGGTGTAGTTCTATTCCGTAGCTTGAAATAGATAAAGCTGCGTTTTTAAGTTCTTCTTTTTTGAATAGGTTACTGTATTTTAATGCGTTTAAGACTTCGAAGGGAAGTAGTTCAGGTGCTGCTATGAGTATCTCTCCGTTTACATGCATGTCTCTCAGTTTTAATGCTTTGTCGGAGTATTCTTCTTCAATAAACCATTTAACTACTACATTAGCGTCGCTTACCAGTTTTTCCATAGCGGTGTTCCCTCCAAAACCTTATGACTTCGGTGCTGCTCCACCCTTTAGGCGCCTTTTTCCTTATTTTTTCGTTGAGTAACACTGCTCTAGCAAGGTTTCTACCTTCTTCTTCCTCCAATACCTCTATTATTGCTTTTCTAATGACTTCGCTCCAATTAATATGTTTTAACCTTTCCATGCGCTTTTTAATTTCCTCATTTACTCTAACACTGATGACAGCCATACTAAATCACCTGTCATACATGTATTACAGTAATAATCATATTAACTAAAATATATAGTGATATATCTCCCATAATTTATTGACTGTTGCGCTGGGCATGTGAAGGGAAATGGAGTTTATGCTTTATTTAATGGCGAATTGAACAAGACTTACTGTGGAAAAATTTATTTATTTGGAAAACTGTTGATGTAATATGAAAAGTTTGAGGCTTCAATGCGGTATTATTTATGGGCCTGTTTTTTCCAGGCGTCTTGGAAGGTCTCTTGGCATCAACATTTTATCGCAGAAATGTAAGTGGTGTTCTTTTGACTGTGTTTATTGTGATTATGGTAAAACTGATGTTCATAGTATTGATCCTGGAAACCTGGTTGATGAGTTACCTTCACCCTCTGAAGTAGAAAGTGATTTGAGATCTTTTCTTAAAAAAGATGTAGAGGTGGATTTTATTACTTTTTCTGGTAATGGTGAGCCTACTTTACATCCGTTATTTCCTGAGATCGTTGATGTAGTTAAAGAGGTTCGAGATGATTTGGTCCCTCATGTTAAGTTGGCTATTCTTTCTAATGCTTCTACATTATCTAAGAAAAGTATTCGAAAAGCTGTTTTGAAGTTGGATGCACCTATAATGAAGCTTGATGTTGGCTCGGAAAAATTTTTCCGCGAAGTTAATCGTCCATGTAAAGATGTTAGCTTTAATGAGGTTTTGAATGGCTTAAAAAATCTTGGTAATGTTATTATTCAAACTATGTTATTTAAGGGTAAAATTTCAAATGTAAACGATGAAGCTTTAAATTTGCTTATAAAAAGGCTACGTGAAATTAAACCTAGATATGTGCAGGTTTATACAGTTGATAGACCTCCTGCTGAACCTCAAATAAGGAAGATTAGTGAGACAAGGCTTTCTGAAGTTGCTTATAGAATAAGGGAAGAAGTAGGTGTTCCAGCTAGAGTTTATGCTTTAAAATGTCCAAAATGTGGCAGTGAAAATTTAAGTTATGTTGTTTTACCTTCAGGCGAACAATTCTATGAATGTAGATGCGGATATAGAAGAAAAGCAATTTAGATGCTGATTTTAGCTGTTTTACAAGGCCTTGTTAAGTTAGGCCAGTAAAGTATAAATACATATTTATATGTACAAATACGTATGAATTCGAGTAATATGGATGTAAAAACGAAAACAAAATTAACCGTAACCATCGATAATGAAATTTTGAGAGAAGCTAAAGAAGAGGCTAAGAGGAAAAATTTACCGTTATCTAGGGTTATAGAGAATTTTTTGAAATTCTTTGCTAATCCAGAAGTCTACTGTTTTATTTGCGGTGAGAAATTTAAGGTTAGGGGAGCGGAACTGTGTTCGAAGTGTGGTTGGCTTGTTTGCCCTAAGTGTGGTGCTTGCCGCTGTAAATTGGGTGATGAGGCTGCTTCGGTTGCTTTTTATATGAGGAAAGTTTATGAGGATCTTTTGGTTGGGAGAGTGGAGTAGATGGGTTTTCCGGTTGTTTGGGTCTACTGGGTAGTAAGTTTAACAATAGTAACCTATGCTAGTGCTTACATCGTTAAGAATTTTAGGGAGATTGGTTTTGCTGCTTTAACAGCGTTTTACGTGATTTATCTTGGGGCTTCGCAGATTTTAGCTAGTAGAATTATTAATTTTGACCTAGGTTTCTACCAGTTTTATGCTCCTGCTGCTGTTTTCATATATCCTTTTATTGCTCAAGCCATTGATATGATTAATGAGGTTTATGGAAGAAGAAGTGCTCATTTGGCGATTGTTATTGCTTTTATAACTCAGGTTTTGCTCGTGACTTTTATTGCTATGGTTAACTCGCTAAGTCCGGCGCCATTCTTCAAATATGAAGAGGCATGGCAATATTTATTCGGGTTAAGTATTAGAATAACTGCGGCGAGTTGGATATCCTTCCTAATATGTTCGAATTTAGACGCATATGTTTTTGCAAAGCTTAAACAAAGATTTCTTAGCAAGGAGAGAGCCTTTAGGCTGGATGCTTCTTTAAACCCTTATGTTTGGCTTCGGTCTTCCGTATCTGATGTTGTGGATTTAACTTTGGACTCTGTTATTTTTGTTACTTTGGCTTTTTACGGTGTAATGCCTGTGGTGCCGTTGATAATTGGGCAAATAGTGAGTAAAAACATAATAGGATTCTTAGACAACCCTTGGTTCGTATGGTACAAAAGAATCTTGAGAAAGGAGCGTATTCAATCTTAAATCTTTGAAAGAATATTGCTAGTTAAAGAGAGAGTGCAATGATAGGTTGAGGCGGAATAGATTTAAATGAAAACTGTTGAATGTTATTTTAAATTGTGGGAGGTGGCATTTTTGGCAGTTGTGAGATTGTGGCATGGCAAGGTTCCCATTGAAAAGGCTGACGAGTATGAAAGGTTTTTGATTGAGAAAGCGGTACCAGATTATAGCTCTGTCGATGGTTTGTTAAAAATGTATTTTCTGAGAAGAAATGAAGGTTCGATAGCGCATTTCCTTCTTATAACTATTTGGGATTCGTTAGAGTCTATCAAAAAGTTTGCAGGTGATGAACCTGAGCTTGCAAAGTATTATCCGGAAGATGATAACTTTCTGCTAGAAAAAGAAAAATACGTAGCTATATACCGTGTGTTTTATGAGAAATAAATAATTTGTTATTGAAGAGTGTTTTGGAGGTTTGCATGCAACTTTAGACCTTGTTTTCTATTTTATTTTTGAATTTTATTCATATTTTGGTTTCAGCTTGCGGTTTTTGCTTAACATTTCTTGCTGTGTTCAATGTAGTGAGATGAAAAAAGGTTTATTTTTGTTTTTCTAGGAATTCTATGATTGTTTTGTTGAATTCTTGTGCTTTTTCTATTATTGTGGCATGTCCGCATCTAGGAAATATGATGAGTTCTGAGTTAGGTATTTTCTGGTGTAGAAGTTTTGCCTCTTCAACTGGGATAACTTTGTCGTCTTCACCGTGAATAATCAGGGTTGGAGCAGTTATTTTTTCGAGTTGGTCAATGAAGTTAAAGTTTTGTAGGCCTATTGCAGCTTTAATCACGGTTTGGGGGTCTCTGTTTCTACTCATCTCTTTTATTTGTTTGATTAGTTCTGGGTTTGCTTCTATGAAGGATGGATGAAACACGTCTTTAATTACTTGGTCGAAGTAGGCATCAAAACCTTTGGTTTGGAAAAGTTCTACCCATCTTAAAACAACTTTAGCAGATTGTTCGTTTAATCGAGCAGTGGTGTTGACAAGGACGAGTACTTTTACTCTTTCCGGGTAGTTTAAGGCTATTTGAAGTGTGACGATGCCACCCATGCTTACTCCGCAAAAATATGCTTTGTCGATTTCAAGTTTGTCTAACAGTCCTAAGACGTCTTTTGCAAATGTGGGAAGCGAATATTTTTCTCCGACTTTATCGGTTTCACCGTGGCCACGTAGATCTAGAGCAATTACTCTAAATTTTTGTGCGAATACTGGTATTTGCATTAACCATTCTCTGTGGTCGCCACCGAGTCCGTGGATTAACACGAGTGGTTCGCCTTGACCGTTTTCAATGTAAAACATCTCTATGTCATTAACTTTTACTTTAGGCATGCCTCATCTCTCCCTCATTAAACATAAACTACTTTGTTAAGGAAGCTATTAAAAATTTCGAGGATAAGTAACATTCCACACAGCCTTGACTTAGTTTTCGAAATTTAGGCTGATTGAGGGGGTTTTTCAGCTGTGAAAACCCTATGAAAGCTAAATTAATAGATTTTGAATCTACAGTTTATGTTGCATCTTTATCGTTTTTAAGGAATAGGTGAAGTAAATAAGAATACTTGCATATGTTGTGCTAACCCAGCTAAATTAATTTTGTGAAAATAAGGAAAATAGAAACTGTAAATTCACTTGAGAAAATTAAAGTTCAATTGTTGGTTAGAGACAATAATTTAACTTTTAATGTTGACAAATTAAGGATAATAGCTGTTAAACTTAAGTTGTAAAAATTTATTTGCTAGTTGTTTATGTTATTACCTCTATAATTATTGTAAAAGTAAATTTAAGAACGAAGAAACAGGCATGAAAAACACATAATAAAGATATTGATTAAAAATTGGTTCTATTTTCTTTAAGAAATCTTTTTGCTTCTATTATGGTTAGACCTACAAGGTTTCCATTTTTATCGTAGTTTTTTATTATTCCATTTTCATCTTCTTCGTGTTCTACGGCTTTTGGGGGGTAGACAAAGCTTATATAAATCACATCAGCTTCTTCATCATAATCTATCCACATTTTTTTATGAGAGGATTTTAAAATATGTGGAATAATTTTTAACACTTCAACTTCTTCCATATTATACCCCTTCTAGTGATTTTATTTATTCTTGAAGTTTTATATGCTGTTATAATAAACCCGTTTTCCTTACTTAATTATTTGTACGCTACAACAAGATATTTCGGTCCAAGACGTGTTTGTTGGAAAAATTTTATGGCTCTTAGTTCATCACTAACTCCTTTTAGTATCATATCAGGGTCTTAACCGTTTCTAGAAGTTTTTCTTTATTGCTTACCATGTCTAGATGGTTTCTTTGGTTT
>JAEOSG010000176.1 GCA_016840485.1 Candidatus Baldrarchaeota archaeon | reverse complement strand
GTTGCTTTGAAGGCTATTAGGTTTAGTGGTTATAGGCCTAGGAGGCTTTTTGTTATTTTCTGTCTCCTCACAGCCTTCCTCTCAGGAATAATAGGAAACATAACAGCCATGCTAATCATAGGAACCCTAACAGTACTAACCTTAACACCACTCAAAGTAGATCCTGTTCCTTTTCTTATTGCTGAGGTGATTGTGTCAAATGTTGGAGAATTAATGACTGTGATTGGTGGTATACCACCAATATTAATTGCCAGAGCGTCAGGTTTATCTTTCATAGAATACACAACTTTCTCTATGCCTTTCTGCATAGCCTTAACACTTATTACCACGAACATTCTTCTGCTTGTCTTTAAAGATAGAATACCCTCAAGATTCGAGTTTGATGTTGAAATTTTTGAGGAAATAGATCCCTGGATGGTTGTCACCGATAAAAAACTCTTTTGGACAAGTTTAGCAATAATATCTCTAACTCTTGTTCTTTTTGTGATCTACGAGAAACTTAACCTTACACTAGAATTCGTAGCCATACTTGGAGCAGTACTAATTCTTCTCATAAGTGGCGTCGATCCTGGAGATGTTTTTAAAAACCTTGAATGGGATACAATATTTTTCTTCATCGGATTCTTTGTTCTCGTGGGCTCCATAGAGAGATCTGGTCTTTTAGAAGAAATTGCAAAGGAACTCTCGCATGTGGTTGGATCAAACCTTTTAATTGCAGTTTTCGCATTAATATGGATTGGAGGAATACTTTCAGCTTTCATCGATAATATTCCAGTCACCATGACATTTATACCGGTTGTAAAAAGTCTATCCCTACTAACCGGAATAGACATCGCCCCCCTTTGGTGGGCCCTTCTCTACGGCGTATCTTTTGGTGGAAATTTCACCCCAATAGCTAGCGCCCCTGGAGTTATCATGCTCGGTATCGCAAAAAAAGAAGGATACAACATATCATTCAAGGAATTCGTAAAAATTGGTGCTCCACTGGCCCTACTACAACTTCTTATTAGTTCGATGTTCGTTATAGCAGCATTCTGGAGATAAATGTTTTATAATGAACCGTGGAAGAAGAAATGAAAAATTCTTAATTTAAATTCTCAAATGTATATATGCAAGCTTCTAGGTGTTGGTAAAATGTTCTTACCCGATCTAATACTTAGAGAAAAGCTTAGAAAAATGTTAGAAGAAGATGTGGGATTTGGAGATATCACCACAGAAATAATCGTCCCAGAAAACCTTAAAGTTAAAGCCCAAATAATCGCAAAGGAATCAGGTGTCATAGCTGGTATAGAAGACATATCCGTACTTTTTAAAGAGCTTAACATTAACATTGAAAGTGCCATTAGTGATGGAAGCAAAGTGAACGCTGGAACAGTTATTATGGAAATAGAAGGTCCTGCGAAATCTATCTTGACATGTGAGAGAACCATTTTAAATCTACTCATGAGAATGAGTGGAATAGCTACACTCACACATCAAATGATTAGAGAAGCAAAAAAGGTAAATCCAAAAGTTATAGTAGCTGGCACACGAAAAACAGCGCCTGGTCTTAGATATTTCGACAAAAAAGCTATAAAAATAGGTGGTGGAGACACGCACAGATTAAGGTTGGACGATTGCATTTTAATCAAAGACAATCACGTTGTAATCGCCGGAGGGGTTAAAGAAGCTATAAAAAGAGCAAAAGAAGCAGTAAGTTTCACGAAGAAAATAGAAGTAGAGGTACAAAGTATGGAAGATGCTTTAGCGGCAGCTAAGGAAGGCGCAGATATAATAATGTTAGACAATATGAAACCAGAAGAAATAAAAAAAGTGATTAAAAAATTAAAAGAAGAAGGACTACGAGAAAAAGTTTTAATTGAGGCTTCAGGCAGAATAAATCTCGAAAATATAAAAGAATATGCATCAACAGGGGTAGACATAGTATCGTTAGGTTATATTACGCATTCTGTCAAATCTCTCGATATAAGTTTAGAAATAATAGAAATACGTAAAAATACTTGAAACTTAGGATCTTAAACTACAACTACTAACATTTTACGTAAAATAAATTAAATAACTCTTGCCGATGTTATCAGTCTTTATAACGCGATCACTACCATCAAACAGTGTGAAAAATTGTTAAGAGATTTTATAAAGTTACATTTTTCCTAATGATATCTCTAATGGTTGTAACTGTTTGTTTCCCTGTCTTCTCGTCCTTTAGGATTATTGCTCTGTCTGTACATGAGTAGCACGGATCTATACTTGTAACTATTGTTGGTATGTCTGCCACTGTGTATCCCTTAAGCATAAATGGCAGACCTGCATTGTTCCTATAACTCGGAGTCCTGATTCTCACAGTATTTGGAATATGTGGATTCTCTTCTCCACTTTTCACATAGTAGAACAATTCACCTCTTGAAGCTTCCACTTTACCAACAGCCTCTTTACTGGGTTCAAGTTCTCCAGCCTCGACCTGTATACGTCTAGTTTTCACTCAATATTTTAAACCTCTAATACATATATCTATATAGCATAATTACATATATATTTATTACTTCGATAAAATATATATTATACTTTCATTCTTTTTCAATTGGGTGAAAATGTAATGAACGTAAAATTCCTGGGAGTGTTCATAATTGGCCTGCTAATAGGAATGGGAATTGGAACATGGGTTGCTTCACCTCTAACAACAGTAGAAGTACCTGAAGATAGCGCTTGGAGAACTGAAAGCATACGTGTTATAGGTTCCACTACAGTATTACCTATTGCTAACGCGGCTGCAATAGCGTTTATGCAGAAATATCCCGGCGTGGATATAAGGGTGGAAGGAGGCGGCAGTGGTCATGGCTATGCATCACTAATAGACGATGCTTGCGACATTGCAATGGCTTCAAGAAAACCCAAATTAAAAGAAATTGCAGATGCAAAAGAAAGGAATGTAAGCTTAATTTTACACGAAATTGCTGTGGACGCTGTAGTAATTATAGTTAATCCAAGTGTTTCCACAGTTCCGCTGAATCTAACCTTAGAACAGGTTGCTAAGATATTCAATGGTACTTATACAAAATGGAGCGAAGTTGACCCTAGCCTACCAGACAAAAAAATAATTGTGTTCACCAGAGAAGCTGGCTCTGGTACTCGAGGAACATTTGAGGAACATGTTATGGAACCGTTTGGGCTAACAATTACCCCAGATGCTCAAGAGGTTCCGAGTAACCCGGCTATGAGGGAAAGTGTCAGAAATACACAGTATTCAATAGGGTACGTAGGTTTAGGATTTGTAACCGAAGACGTGGTGACCGTTAATTTGGCTGTGAGTGAAAACGAAACTTACTACGAGCCTACGCCTGAAAACATATATGCAGGTAAGTATCCGATCTCTAGGTACTTATATTTGGTGACCAATGGCTGGCCGGAAAGTGGATCCCTAGTAGATAGATTCATAGACTTCATTAGAAGCCCAGAAGGACAAAGAATCGTTGAAGACCAGGGATTTCTGGCTCTTCCAAAATATCCGCCTTCAACTTAAACAACAGCGCTCTATTTATTCCACATTTTTTAGCCAGGAGATGTATATACAATGAAGACGAAAAAGGAACTTAAACTTAACCACAGAAAAATGGTTAAGGCAGAGAGAAATGTTAAAATATTACTTTTTACAGCTGCAAGTACTACAATCGTTTTCATTACGTTAATTACATTGTTTATTTTTATGGAAACTATTCCCGTATTTCTCAACGAGAATTTAAGGATAAAAATATTGTTTAGTCAAGTTTGGGCTCCAGCTTATGAAAAATATGGTATTCTTCCGCTTATCGTGGGGTCTATTATTGTTGTGACGGGAGCACTAGTTATATCGGTTCCGGTGGGATTATGTACTGCAATTTATATAGCGGAGGAAGCATCTGAATCTTTAAAAGACGTATTTAAGTCTGCAATCGAAATGTTTGCTGCTATTCCCTCGGTGATCTACGGTTTTATTGGCTTAGTTACACTTACTCCGATAGTAGCCAAGATTTTTGGTTTAAGTTCTGGGAAAAATGCTTTTTCCGCTTCCATTATACTTGCAATAATGGTTCTTCCAACAATTATGAGTCTATCTAGCGAAATAATTTCATCTGTTCCTAAAGAATACAGAGAAGTATCCTTTGCTCTGGGTGCGTCAAAATGGCAAACGATTAAGAATGTTATCTTACCTACAGCTAAACCTGGTATTTTAGCTGCAATAATTCTTGCCTTTGGCAGAGCCATTGGGGAAACTGTTGCAGTTTTAATGGTTTGTGGCGCAGCTGGAAGCATGCCTGAATTCCCATTTTTCTTTGATGCTGTTTTCCCCATGACTGCAGCAATTGCAATGTACATGGGTGAAGCCCCGATGAGCGGGGAACTTTATCGCACTTTATTCTTTTTGGGCTTAATACTGTTCATTATAACATTTATCGTGAACACTGTAGCCGATGCCATTCTTAAAAAATCAAAAAGTGCTACAAGTGGAGGTATAGAAATATGAACACGGACAATAGACGTAGAATTAAAGACAACATCATATTATCGTTTTTTGGTATTCAACTTCTTATGCTTTTGATTATTTTGTCTTACATGGTTGGCATATTGATAATCGGCGGGATTCACGTCATTTCTTGGAAAACTGTCTTTACTAGCATGTTGAAGGGAGGCCTATTTGAAACTATTATAGGTACTTTTTTATTATTCAGCGGCACTGCAATCTTAGCAGCACCAATCGGTTTAGGTGCTGCCATATATCTTTCTGAATACGCGTCCAAAAACAACAAAATTGCGAGGTTAATAGATCAAGCCATAAACAACCTTGCAGGAGTACCCTCAATAGTTACGGGTCTTTTTGGTTACACCTTCTTTGTGAAAATACTTGGATTTGGAATTTCCTTAATGTCCGGGTGGCTTACACTAACCATAATGGCTCTTCCAATCATAGTAAGAGGTTCAGAAGAAGCAATAAGAATGGTACCTAAAGAATTCAGAGAAACAGCTATGGCTTTGGGAGCAACAAAATGGCAAGCAATAAAGGACAATGTTCTTCCA
>JAEOSG010000007.1 GCA_016840485.1 Candidatus Baldrarchaeota archaeon | reverse complement strand
GTTTACAATCTATAAAAATAAAGGTTGGTATCTTATTTTCCTAAAATTTCTTCAATCGGTTTTTCTCCTTCCTTTACTATTTTTGCGTTAACTTGTACAATTTCGTCTGTTATCATGTTCCCTCTAACGGTTTTTCTCCTTCTTTCTCCTGGCCGAGTTGGATGAAATCCCGGAGGTCCTGAGAGCAAAACTCTTTTTCTAACTCCACCGTGAACATCGGGTCTCATCGGGAAACCATCTTTATCGCTTCCACCAGTTATTTCGACCTCGTATCCAGGTAGACCTATTAGGTCTCCTGAAATCACTTCTCCTATTTTTCTGCCAATTAGGGCTCTGCTTTTCTTTTCGTCTAAGGTTATTTGATAGGTTTTACCATTTTTCGGATTGGCAAGGACAAGTTTCATTTCTGGCATTTCGTTTGCCTCCTATGTTCCCCAGAAGGGTTTTTCTTTTCTTTTTATTTCAATTAGTTCTTGTAGGATTTCGATTTCATCAATTGTTAGATCATTTTTAAACTTTGTCAATAGTTTTTTCACATGTGATTCAGGGACATCTACATATAAAATGTCTCCTTCTTTGATGTGTCGCCCAACTATCGGTCCTTTAATTGATACTGCTACTTCCATACCTGTCGTGGCTTCTTTAATATTTTGCCCTTTATCTTGTATTTGAAGTATTGCCCCTACTTTTTGGTTTTCCAGATTGATTAATGTGTATTTTGGCTGTATTCTTCCTCCAAGTACTTTTATTCCGACTATAGCTGGTTTGCTTCTTCTAAATACATATCCTGGTAGGATTTTTATTTTCCCAGGTTTTACAAGGGTTTCTAGTTCCTTTTTCTTTTGCTCTTCTCTTTTCTTAATTAACCAGTCTTCGTAGTCGTTAAAAAGCCTATAGATTATGTTGCTTTTAAATATTGGCACGTTAAGCTTTCTAGCTTCCTCTTCTGCATCTGGAAGAACTTTTACGTTAAAGGCTAAAATAGCTGAGAGGAAAGGATCTTTATCTCTTACTGCGATTGCTTCCATCACATCTCTTTTTGAAACATCTCCGACATCTGCTATCCTTATCGGTATATTTCTTTCTTTAAAGTAGTTAACTATGGCCTCTAAAGATCCTAAAGTATCAGCTTTAAGAATAACCCCTGTTTTATCAGTGGATATTCTTATCTTTTCAAGTTCTTCTTCAATTTCCTTTTTAACTTCTTCAACAGTAGATTCATCCCAAACAACCCGTATTGGTGACCCGGCAACAGCTCCCTCAAGGTCTGGTGCCACTATTTTAACACCAGCTGCAGCAACAACTTCATTAACCGGATCGAACCTCTCTCTTGGATCCCTTATTTCGTCAAGAGGTTTAGGTTGAAGAAGAGATCTAATTTTAGTAACTATTACGCCGTCTAAGCCGCCGACTACAATCAAGTCACCCTTTCTTACAACACCGTCATATATAATCGCATCAAGAGTCAGACCTAGTCCAGGTTCCTCCCTAACTTCCAAGACCACTCCTTTTCCCGGTCCTGTTACTATTGTTAACCTTTTTTTCATGTATCGTTGAGCTAAGCCCGCTAAAACTGCAAGGAGCTCGGGAATACCTTCACCTGTTTTACCGCTTGTTGGAATTATAGCGACCGTCTTGGCGAAGTCTTTGACTCTATCGAATCTCTCAGCCTGAAATCCCTCTGTAGACAGAGATCCTACGATTTCGTAGATTTTTTCGTCAAGAAATTTTTGGACATGTGGGCTTTGTTTTTTAAATGTCTCAAGAAAAGATTCATTTGGGTTTGGTTTCCATCCTGGGATTCTATCTATTTTATTTGCAGCCACAAGAAAAGGAACCCGTCTAGATTTTAGAATATTTATGCATTCCCATGTTTGTGTTTGAAATCCTTCAATGATATCGATTACGAGTATGGCGAAATCTGCTGCTGCCCCACCGCGAGCTCTTAAATTGTAAAAGGCCTCGTGTCCTGGTGTATCTATGATTAGGAGACCTGGGATCGTGATTTTAATGTTAAATTTTTCTAAAAGTTTTCCGCATATTTTTTTGATAACTTCTGCTGGAAGAAAAGATGCTCCTATATGTTGGGTTTGGCATCTAGCCAGACGATCGTCTGGCTAGATTATGCCCCCAGCTTCACGTAATTGAACTGCGGTTCCGCGAATTTTGTCGAGCAAGGTTGTTTTTCCATGGTCTATATGACCTAACATGACACAAATTGGTTGCCTAAGAGCCAATTTAAATCCCCCTATAAAATTCAATAATTATTTAGTTTTTGATCGCGAATTAATTTAGCGTGAAAAGCTATTCGTTTCTATTACTTTTAATCCTTTAATACTTTGTGTGGGTATTCATAAGAACTTGATAATTGAACTTTATAAATGTGATGAAAAGAAAATTGTTTGATTTTAGTAAAGCCAGTTTTCGTCTATGCGTTTATACTCTATTGGTTTTTCCGCCCCAAAAATCACTTTGATTTCTCTTTCTGCACTTTCTTTAGAATCTGCGGCATGTACTACGTTTTTGGTTATGGTTAATGCGTGATCGCCGCGTATTGTTCCGGGGTTTGCTTTTGAGGGATCCGTTGCTCCTATCATATTTCTAACGATTTGAATTACATTTTCTCCCTCTAGAATCATTGCAACTATTGGTGCAGAAGTTATATGTTCAATTAATTCTTGAAAAAATGGTTTCCCCTTATGAACACTGTAAAGTTCTTCTGCTTTTTCTTTGGAAAGCTTCATCATTTTTAATGCTACAATTTTTAATCCTTTTCTTTCCACTCGAGATATAACCTCACCAACTAAACCCCTAACAACCCCGTCAGGTTTAACGATTAGGAGAGTCCTCTCCATTTCTATCTCCTCTTTTAGGACTTGATAAATAAAAATAGGATTTATCTGGATTTCTTACGTTTTATTTGAGTTCCTTTACTTTTTCTACTATTTCTCGCACGAGATCTTTTGCATCCCCTGGATCAATGATACATGCTGAGGCTGCAGCGACATCTATTCCTGCTGATGCTCCGAGTTGTTGCTTGCTTGGTACATATATGTATGGTACGTTTTTCTCTTCGCATAGAATAGGCAGATGCATTACTATTTCGGGTGGGTCTACGTCTTCAGCGATTAATACTAGTTTTGCTAGTCCTCTCTCTATGGCTTTGGTTGTTTCATTAGTACCTTTTCGTATCTGTCCAGTGTCTCTAGCTATCTCCAAGGCTTCCAGTGCTTTTTCAGCTAGTTCCTTTGGTACTGTGAATTTTACATATGGTGGTTTGGACATGATGCCTCCCTCCGGTTTCTTCATTTCTCATCGGCGGTTTATGGATACTGCCAGTTTATTTATGAATTTTTCGATTACCTATTCATAGATCGCCATCCCTTGTGGATAACTTGACAGTAAGTTTAAAAAGATATTAAAGTAAAATAGTTGCCAGCAACTTATATTTGAAATTCAAATCTATAGCATGGTATGTATGAAGTCTAGGAGTATGCATACGATTGTTTAATGTTGGAGGTTGTCTTCATGAGTGCAGAGGCAGATAGAGGAACTCCTGCGGAAGTTATTCAGATTATTGGTCGTACTGGGGTCACCGGAGAAATCACACAGGTGAGAGTCAGAATATTAGAAGGAAGGGACAAAGGTAGAATTCTCACAAGAAATGTTAAAGGCCCCGTTAGATTGGGAGATATTTTAATGTTAAGAGAAACTGAAAGAGAAGCTAGAAAAATAGTTGTAAGATAAAGGGGGAACAACCGTGGTAAAAACGCAAAAATGTTCGTTCTGTGGAAGAGATATAGAGCCTGGAACAGGTATGATGTTTGTTAGAAACGATGGAACAGTGCTTTGGTTCTGTTCAAGTAAGTGTAGGAAATCTTTAGTAGAAATGAAAAGAGATCCAAGAAAATTGAAGTGGACATTAAAGTGGAAAAAGGAGTAGGCTCAATTATTTCTCCTTTCCGTAAATTATCAAAATACTTCAAATTTTAAATATCTGCGCCACGTTATTCAGGAAGTATAAAGAAAATCATTGTTTGTGGTTTTTGATATAATTCTGCTACATATACGACGACGCCCCTTACTGGAGATCTTACATAGCGTATTTCACCTTTTTTTGTAATTATCGCTGCTAGTTGGAGATCTTTGAACACTCTAACACCTATGTCTGCGTAGGGTTGAACTATATAGCCTTTTGCTTCAACTATAGCTATTTTGTCTCCCTTTTTTAATCGTATTTGTGTTTTTCTGTCCGGGTAGATTATGATACAATCCTTCTCTACTTCCCCCTTTTCTAAGTCAAATATCTCTTGGTAAGCTGCATCGTAGACCTTCTGTACGAAAACTTTGACGTTTTTTATGTCCGGAATTTCATCTCCCTTATTTATCCACATTTCAATTTTTTTATCTGGGAAAGACAATAGCATATTTGCTTGGGCTTTCCCGCTTTCGACGTATTTTTCTATTTCTGCTGAGGAAATTTCAACAAACACTTGAGGTATTTTCATTTTATTTTCTCCAGTTTTGCTTTCTTCTATTTGCGAACGTTACTATATCAAATCCTCTAGCTTTTAACCATTCGGCTGTTTTCCCTGTGATTATTATGTCGGCTTTTTTTAAGTCGTTTATTTTAGACGCACCGACGAGAAACATAGCTATTTTAAGCTCTTCTATGATTTTTCGTAGAATTTGTACTACTTTTTCCACTTTTCCTTCATAAGCTGGTTTTAATAGCGGTAAAGAAATACCTACGGCGTTGGCTCCTATTGAAAGAAGTTTTGCTGCATCTAGACCTGTCCTGACCCCTCCAGTTGCTATAATTTCAACATTATTTGTGAAATAAGCTGCTTCAATTGTACTTATAGCTGTAGGAATTCCCCAGTCCCAAAATGTTCTGCCAATACTTGCAGCAAGCTTCATTCCACGGTTTTCAGCTCTATACGTTTCAACAGCAGCCCAGCTTGTGCCTCCGGTTCCTCCGATATCTATAGCTTTAACACCAACTTTTTCTAAGAGTATTGCCTCTTCCCGCGCAACCCCAGCGCCTGTTTCCTTAGCTATAATTGGTACTTTTATTTTTCTCGTTATGTCCTCTATTGCCGAGATTACTCCCTTAAATGTAACTTCTCCCTCAGGTTGTATAGCTTCTTGAAGCGCATTTAAATGTATGGCTACAGCGTTCGCATCTATCATATCTACTACTTTTCTGATTGTTTCAATCCTATTTTCATCTAATATTTGTGGCGCTCCTATATTTCCTATTAGGAGGATGTCTGGGGCCTTTTCTCGCGCTATGGAATATGTATATTCTAGGGAAGGGTCTTCTAGAGCGGCTCTTTGGCTTCCAACTCCCATAGCTATGTTTAATTTCTGAGCGGCTTCTGCAAGTGTTGCATTTATTTTAGCGGCTTCGGGATGCCCTCCTGTCATGGCTGCAATGACTATTGGTGCCGACAATTCATGTCCTAGGAGCTTAATAGAAATATCTACATCTGTTTTGTTTATTTCAGGAAGAGAGACATGAACGAATTCGATGTCATTAAGTCCCGTAGTTTTTTCTTTTGCTTCGACATCTTTTGACAAACATATGAGAATATGTTCGATTTTTCTTCCTTCTGTTGTCTCGTTCCGCTTAGTAACGAGTGTTTTTTCCTTTATTACGTTACTATTCATGAATATTTCCACCTTTTGTTTTAGATTTTGCTATAAATGTAGGTTCCGATCGCCTTTTCTCCCCTTAATATTCCTTTAAGCCTTCCAACGACATTGCCATTTATTAGGGTAACTTGTGTTCCTCTTTCGGCTGCATATATTATCCATCTGACTTTTTCAGCTATTCCCCCAGTCACATCTACCCCTCTCTTACCCTTAAATGTGTTAACCATTTTTTTAAGAGTTTGAACATCTATTTCCTCTATTAATTTAGCTTTTGGAAATTTACGGGGATCATTTGTATATAGACCATCTACATCCAAAACAAAAATTAAACGTGCTGCGTTAAGCTTCATGGATAGGTAAGCTGCTATCTGATCCCCTGAAACAATTGTGAATCCTATTTTTTCGTCTAGTGTGGTGTCTCCATGAAGAACCGGAACAAAACCCATGTTTATCATTTTTTCTATTACATCGCATTTCATTTCTCTGATTATACCGTTTTCGCTAAATATTATTGAAAGTGGGGGTACAGGGACTGCTGGAACACCATATTTTATTAGCTTTTGTAGAATTATGGTGTTTAATTTTTGCATGGAAAGATGAGTTTCTGCAAAGCCAACAAGTTGTTGAGTTTCCCTATAACCCTCTTTTATTTTGTATTTGTGAGCTATGGGATGCCCAAAAGATCCTCCTCCATGTATAATTATCATCTTACCTTTATATTCGGATATTTCCCTTGCCAGCTGGTCTATCACATCTATTCTTGCTGTGAAAGGGTTTTCTTTATCTGTTATTACACTACCGCCAAATTTTAAAATGATGAGTTCATTTTTCTTCAATTTTAACCCCTTTTAAAGAGATTTCTGTTATTATAGGCTCACCGCCCTCTCTCTTTATTGCCTCTGCTACTTTGTTTTGTTTTTCAGGTGGTGTTAACGCTATAATACAGCCTCCCCCTCCGGCACCTGTAAGCTTCGCTCCATAGGCTCCTGCACTTCTTGCTGCGTAAATTAGCTTGGCTATATCTTTCGTTGAAACCCCTAATGCGTCTAGTAGTCCCTGATTAATGTTCATCAACTCTCCAAGTGTCGGTAGGTCCCCCTCATTCAGTGCTTTCAATGCCTTAGGGATTATGAGACCAATATTTTTAATTATTGGTGTTACAATGTCTTCATATTTCTCTTTAAGGGATTTTACCTTTAATACAAGCTGTTTTGTTGACCTTTTTACGCCGGTATTTCCAATTACTAGTGGTAGATTTTTTCCTATTTGTATCTTCGTTATGTTTCCTTTTTGGAATAGAACAGCGCCACCAAATGTAGCTATTGTATTATCTATACCACTTGGGGTTTTATGAACTATTTTTTCTGCTTCATATGCGAGTTTTGAAATTATTTGAGGAGTGAGATTAGCTTCAATCAGAGAGCCTACGGCTGCAATCGTTGATACCGCTACTGCTGCAGAAGACCCGAGACCTGCTTCCCTAGGGATTTGAGATTTCACTATTATTTTCAAGCCTTGCTTAGTGCTTGTATATTCTAAGACTTGAAGACATGCTTCCCAAATTGGTTGCAGTATTTTAAATTTTTCATGTTCTACGTTTATTTTTGCTCTTTCCTGAGGAAATTCCGTTTTTACCCCGTAATCTAATGCATTGATCTCTATTGCCGATGAAGATGAAGGGTAGACTGTTACGTAGGCTCTTTTTGAAAGGGCTATTGCTATGGCTGGCTCACCATACACAACACTGTGTTCTCCGTAAAGTATGACTTTACCGGGGGCTGATGCTACAACTTTTCGTGACATATTTACACATCCCTGTTTTGGGTAAAAACGGGGTAACGTATTCAAGCTAGTAGTGCAAGTACTTAAATTTTAATAGAACTTGGTTAAAGTAAATTGCACTTAAAGTCGAATTGTAAAGACTAAAAACGGAAGACAGGACACGATGTATCCTTAGAAAAATTCTACTCAGTAATGATTTTTCGAAGTTTAACGAACTAAACTTGTGAATGCTACTTAATACTAGTGTTTTAAATTAAGCTTTGAGGATTATCTTTGTTTCAAACTCCTCAACGGGTACGGGTAAATCACCATCTGGAGGCAATTCTCCTCTCTCTCTTAAGACTTGACGTGCAAGTAACCAGTATATAAGAGCTAGTGCCTTGCGTCCTTTGTTATTTGTTGGTATAACTAAATCTACGTTTGCAGTAATGTTATCTGTATCGCAGAGAGCTATTACTGGTATTCTAGCTTCCATTGCTTCACTAACTGCTTGTCTATCTGCTCTAGGGTCAGTAACCAAAAGTATATCCGGCTCTATGTATCCTGGGTATGCGGGATTTGTTAATGTTCCGGGTACGAATCTGCCTACTATAACATGAGTTCCAGTGAGTTCAGCAAATTTTTTAGCGGGTTTTTGCCCGTATTGTCTAGCTGATGTGACAAGAATTTTCTGTGGTTCATATCTTGCCAACATTTTTGCTGCAATTCTGATTCTTTCATCTGTTTTTCTAACATCCAAAACATAGAGACCGTCAGGTCTTACCCGATATACAAAATCAGCCATCGATTTTGTTTTAATTCTGGTTCCAATATGAACGCCTGCTGCTAGATATTGTTCCAATGGGATTAGCAAACCTTCGATGACTTCTTCGCTCATTTGAACCCTCCATTCAAATAATTGTATATGTGAGGTGCGAAAAGGATCGATTTTTGTAATAAAAAGTTTTCGTATTTTATGTTGGTAGACTAAAATCTAAGATCTCATCTATCAGATCCACATGGCTAAGAAACATTCTTCTACAACAATACCGTTTAATACCTAGATCGTCCAGCACTTGTTTTGGATCCTCACCTTGCCTTACACGTCTTGCAAATTCTTCCCATTTATCACCAATTAATTTTCCACAAGTAAAGCTTTCCGCCGACATTGCACTCAAAAACTTGAGTGCAATGTCAGTATCGGACCGGAATTATCACATAAATACACCTCTTTCAGATATTTAGGTAGAGTGATTATCAGCTTTATCTGACACCTCCCTGCTTATACGGATTCCAAGAGTAATTATTCAACAAACCATTACAAAACTTTAATTTTGAGTTTGTATCAAGAAAGGCAACAAATGGACAGGAAATGTTTCAATAAAGATGGTTATCTGTACGATTTTTGTCTTCTGGCTCTCGCACTTCTGCCTCCGAATTTTTTAGGTTCTGTTCTTCTGGGATCTCCTACAAGCATTGACCTATCATATTCTATGAATTTCTTTTTTAAAGCTGGGTCTTCAGTCCATTCTACTAGTGCCCTAGCAATTGCTATTCGTGCGGCTTCTGCTTGTCCCATATATCCTCCGCCTTCAACTTTTACATCAATATCTATTTTACTTATGATATCGTCATCTGCTAGGAGGAGTGGTTCCATGATTTTCCATCTTGCTAATTCTGGTTGATATATTTCAATAGGGATTTTGTTAATTCTTATTCTTCCTTTTCCGTCTCTTATAACAGCTCTAGCTATTGCTGTTTTTCTTTTTCCGCTCGTAAGAAGGATTTTTGCCATTTCATTGCTCCTCCACAACTATATTTTTGGGCGGGTTCCAACCTATCTGTTGGGATAATTCAAATATTGTGATATATTTTCCTCTGAGTCTGCTACCATCGGCTTCGGGGATCTTTATGGGTTCTTTATCTTTAAATTCATCTGGAACTCCTATGTAAACTTTAAGTCGCTTGTAGGCTTGTTTCCCACGGGGTTTTTTCCAGGGCAACATTCCTCGAATTATTCTTTTTACAAGTTTGTCGGGTCTTCTATAGTGGAAAGGCCCTCTTTTCGGGTTTGTGTGGGTTCTTATTTTCAACCATTCCTTATATCTTTCGATTATGCTATCAAATTTACCTGAAATAATTGCTTTTTCTGCATTTACAATAGCTATTTTTTCCCCATTAAGCAGTTTTTTAGCTACTACACTTGCAAGTCTTCCGAGAATTGCATTACTTGCATCAATTACAGTGATTTCCTCGGATGCCATCTTTATTACCTCATTCCATGATTATTATATTTGATCCTCTGGGATTCATTTGCATAAGTTCTTCTATTGTTAAACATTTTCCTCCAGCAGCTTCTATTTTTCTTCTAGCATTTTCGGAAAAAGATAAAGCAGCAACATAAACTTTGTGGTTTATACTTCCAGCTCCTAGAACCTTCCCAGGAACCAATACAGTGTCTCCATCCTTAGTGTAGCGATTTATTTTTGAAACATTAACTTCTGCTCTTTGTCTTCTGGGACCTAGCAGACGTTCAGAAATATCGCGCCATATGTTAACTTGCTCTATTCTAGATTGTTTTCTTAATTTTCTTATTAGCTTTCTCACGTTTATATCTGTTGGGCCAGTGCGGTGAACCATTAGGAAGCACCTCGCATCTCTTTAACTTTTTCCATTTCTTCAATCAGCTGTTCAGCTTTTTCGACAAGAATTTTTACTGCTTCTTCTAAAATTCTTTCCGGTGGTAATACGCCTGTACCTTCGACAGTAAATATGAAAGTTTTATCATCGAATGATATTTTAATAGCTTCTAGGTCACAAGCTTCCTCGCATGATTTACATAAGTTGCAGTTAAATACGTCTCCTATTACAAGTTCACCATTTTTTAATTCGAGAATTTCTCTTGGACAAGCTTCAACGCAAGCCCCACATTGATCGCATTTTTCGTAATCAAGATTTATGATTGGTAAATATTTGTACGCTGCAACGGATACAGGTTGCCATTTTGCATGCTCTTTACCGCGTCCTAATCTGGCATATGCTTCCAATACAAGTTTTTGTCCTTTAGCTAACTTAACTATAGGAATTTTTTCACTTACTGGAACAATTTTAGGATCTTGAGATTTTAAATGACCGGAATACACGGTCATAGGACCATCGGTTGCTTCAACTTCTAAGGTTAAAGCTACTTGGCAGTTTGCGCAACCTTCGCCTCCACATTGGCATTTTTCAGGTAGAACATATGTATCTAGATCTGTTTTAAGTGGAATTAAACCAAGTCTATGGGCAATTATTTCGTCAAATAGAGGTGAACTATTTTCTATTATTATAACATCATCTATGGCCATGGTTGGTACTTCGGCTAATATTATACGCCTTAAACTATTTGCAAATGCTACATCTACATCTTCAAGAATAAATTTTATTGAGTTTTCATCCTTTTCCAAAATTCTAATATTCATGCTGTCTCCTCCAAGAGAATAAAACTACGTCCTTAAACTCTTCTACCCCTTCTTCCACCAGGACGCCTTGTTCCGTCATGTGGTATTGGTGTTACATCTTCTATTCGGCCAATTCTCAATCCTGATCTTGCTAAAGCTCTTATGGCTGCTTGTGCTCCTGGTCCAGGGTTTCTTGGTCCGTGTCCCCCTGGCGCTCTAACCTTGATATGTATTGCTGTTATTCCTTTTTCTTTTGCCGCTTCAGCAACTCTAAATGCAGCTTGCATGGCTGCATATGGTGAAGACTCTTCTCTATCTGCTTTGACTATCATTCCGCCACTAGCTATAGCGATGGTTTCTGCACCAGTTAGATCAGTGATATGTACAATTGTATTATTGTAGCTGCTGTATATGTGAGCTACTCCCCATTTGATTTTCTTTTTTTCTTTACTCACTTTGAGCAGCCTCCTCTACAGATGGTGTTTCCGGTGTGGCTTGAGGTCTTTCTGGGTGTTTAGGATCATTATACGGTGATGTAGGGAAATACGTAATCAGATCTTCCTCATCTCTACTAACCATATAGGATGGAACGGTTACTCTTCGACCATTTATGGCAATATGTCCGTGAGTGATGAGTTGTCGAGCATGATAAATACTCTTTGCCAGTCCTTTCCTATAAACAATTGTTTGTAGTCTTCTTTCTAATATATCTTCGACGGTTAAACTTAGAACATCGTCAAGGGTTGCATCTTCATGAAGAATCCCCATTTTATAAAGTTTATTAATCAATTCTTTCTCGTGTTTTTCTCTAATATCTGGTGGTAATGCAAGTATTTCACGTGCCCTATGCCTATATTTTCTTAATTGTGTTTGATGTATCCATAATTCTCTTTTATTTCTTAAACCGTATTTACCAACTACTACTATTTCCCTCTCTAAACGTTCTTTTTGCCATGGATGTCTTGGAGGAATATACTTCTTTCTTTGTTTTTTCGGATCCCCCATATTTTAGCCTCCCACTACTTCTTTTTCTTCTTAGTTACTCCAATCGTTCTTCCGCCTCTACCAGTGGTTCTGGTGCGTTGACCGCGAACTTTGAGCCCAAGCGCATGCCTAATACCTTTCCAACTTTTAATTTTTTTCATACGATCAATATCGCTTTTAATGGTTAATACTAAATCTGAACCAGTTAAGTGAATATCTTGACCAGTTGCATAATCTTTACGGCGATTTAACATCCACGAAGGAATACCATATTCAATTGGATTGGAAAGTACTTCCTCAATTTTTTTAACATCTTTATCGGTAAGGAAACCAACTTTCATATTAGGATCTAAACCAGTAACTTGGATGATAGCTTTAGCTAACCTAAATCCAATTCCCTTTATTCCTGTAAGTCCGTAGAGTAAGCTCATGGTGCCTTTTAGGTCTACGCCTGCAACCCTTACTGCATGACGATATTCCCTTGATACCACTAATTACACCTCCAAAAGGCTAACCATTTTGAAAAGTTCAGTACTATTTAAATTTTCCCATTAACTTACAGCTTAGAGAACACCCTTCCAATGTTAATATGCAATGTTAAAAGATAGTAAAAAATTCAGTTTAGAATTTCACTTTTTGCAAATGATATAACCAAACATAAATCTAAATTTCTTCGTCCACATATTACAATCAATCTATTTTTAGTAAAAAACAAAGAAATAAACAGTAAAATTTCAACAAAAATAATGAAACTTTAAGCCGCTTTTTGATGTACTACGCTTCCTAAATCCCCGTAACAGACCTACAAAAATAAAAGAGTCTTAGTCTGGTTGTCAAGTAAAACCAGACTTATGATCTTGCATGGTTGATCCAGGTTGTTCCCTACTAGTTGAAGTATATCTCTCCCTCATAGTAGATATCGGGTCTGTCGCCTGGTACATCTGGTCCTTCGTATCCTGGTCCCCACCAAGTTCCTTGCCCGTGAATGTTCCTCAATTCGCCTGTACCGCTTATGATCCTCCAGTGACCATACCACCAAAAGGTGTCCTCGTCCCAATATGTTCTCTCACCAATTAAGTGAATAACCATAGTACCACATTTGCCATCCACCGTACCGGTAAAGGTGGTTCGAAGCTATACCTTCCAAAGATCTGGGGAAATATAATCACTATGAAAACAGCTTCTGCGGTTCCAGAAAAGCTTCCTTGCCAGAGTTCATCTTCCGTTGCGAATATGAGTATTTTGTCACCGATAACTCTATCATATATGATAGTAAAGGTATAGTCAAAGACGCCTGACACGGGTATATGCGTAGTTATATGCGTTGAAGCTGGTAGCGGGAACAAAAGTGCAACCATGCACATTAGGAATACTGCTGAAAACACCTTTCGCATTCCATCCCCTCTTTAACCAAACTCTCTGTTTCATTATAAACTAGCCGAAAACAACCGCATTCCTTTTTGAATCTTAAGTTAAGCAAATGTTCAAAGTAACCTATTTCTAAAGTCCCAAAAACGATATAAACATCTCGACTAATTTGAGAGGTGGACAAAAGGCATTAATCTTTTAAATTATTATGGCGCCGGGGGTGGGATTCGAACCCACGCGGCCCGTAAGGGCCACGGGCTATCTCGTGGCTTACTTGAAACTCCAGGCCCGCGCCCTAACCGGCATAAAGCCTGTAGTCCACTTGGCTACCCCGGCACCTACAATTATCTCTGTTTAAAGTTTCTGGGTATTATAACATTATTTGCGTATTTAAAGGCAATGCACAATCTAATTATACCATTAATTTAAAATAGATAACGGAATTTTGGTTAAATACTTATTCCTTATAAATTCTTCTGGATAATAAGACGCGGTATCCTGATTTTTTGGATATTTCTTTGACGTTCTTATATGTTTGTAACATTTTTTCAGCTATTCTTTTTGCTCCTAGCTTAGTTTTAGCTACTATCTGTAGGGTTCCGTTTTGATTAAGGTGGTTGGGTGATTTTTCTATTATTTCAAAAACTGTTTTTAGTCCGGCGTGAATAGGGGGATTGGTTATTATGGCGTCAAATTTTTGGTTGATTACTGGCTTATACAAGTCTCCTTGTAATACTTTTATGTTTTTTACTTGGTTTAGTTCAGCGTTTTTCCTTGCTAACCAGACTGCTCTCTCATTAATATCTGTCATAAATACTTTTAACTTTGGGTTGATTTTCGCTGCGACTATGCCTATTATACCATAGCCACAGCCTAAATCCAATAGATATCCTTCTTCGGGAAGCACCATGGATTCTATCAGAATACGTGTACCTTTGTCAACTTTTTTGTATGAAAACACTCCTGGAGCTGTTAAAAATTCGAAGTACATTCCTCTTAGAACAGTCCTTATCTTGTAAATTTTTAGTGGGGTTACGGGAGTTTTTGAGAAATAGTGGTCGGGCATATTGTATTCTTCCGTTTATTTTGATATTTTAGTAAATTTTGATTATTAGGATTTTTGTTCTTTCTTAAATTCGTGCCAAGAGGGATATGTACCTCTCTCCATTAATACTCTCTCAGTGTCGACAACAATTCCATGGTTTTTCTCTAACATTTCTTTTGATGAGACTAGGGCTTTCCCGAGGGCTACAGCTTCATTTTTTAAGGTAAAAATTGCAACTAGATCCCCAGGTTTTATGCCGTCGTGAAGTTTAACAATACCAGGAGCCGCCAAATTTGCTCCATGGCATATCGCATCTACAGCTGAATCTCTAATCCATATGTGTGGTAGATGTTCTAAGCCCTTTTCCATGGGTTGTATGACTTTTCTTAGGAAAGTTTCATCACCGTCTTCTTTCCAGAAGTGGTAGGCGTCAATCACGTCGTGCAGGGTTACTAATGTTGCATCTTCTTTGAAAGGTCCTGTTCGCGTTCTTCTAAGTTCTCTCATGTGAGCCCCAACACCCAAGGCCTCCCCGATATCATGAGCTATTTTTCTAATGTAGGTTCCAGCTTGGCATCCGATTCTTAAAAGAATATTACGACCTTCTATTTCGAGAATATCTATGTAATAGACGTTTCTTATTCTTAATCGTCTTTTTACCGATGAACGTACTGGAGGGCGCTGATATATGGGACCTTCAAACTCTTTAATAACTTTTTTAATTTTTTCCTTTGATACGTCTCCATGAAGCTGAATGACTGTTACATATTCCTTTCCTGCTGGGAGAAGCGATTGAATAATCTTTGTGGCATCCTCCAATGCTACCGGAAGTATACCTGTTACCTTTGGGTCTAATGTCCCTCCGTGCCCAGCTTTTCTTAAATTTAAAATTTTTTTGACCCATGAGATAACTTCATGACTAGTTGGGCCGGCTGGTTTATCTAAATTTATAATTCCCTTTCTTATATGCTCCTCAATAGGTCTCTCAGTAGGTGGACATCCATAATCTGGGCTTGTCTCTACTTCATTTTTTATCAAAATTTCTCTTTCAACGTCCGATGGCAGTTTTCTTTTACTCAAACAATTCACCTTATGTTGCAGAAACATGTCTATTCTCAAGATATTAAAGAAAATAGAAATTTAAATGATTTTTGGTGCTATTTTAATTTTTTCTCTCATTTCTTCAAGTTTACCTGCTTCCTCAAGGGCTTTTTTAACTTCCTCGTCACTTGCGCCTTTACTTATTTCTATTTTGTCTGGTGTTGGTTCAAGATGTTTGATGTTGCATCTTCTTCTTCTAACACCAGTTACATCTTTTGGTCCAGTTACTAAAACAAAATTTTTATCTATTATTTCAACAATCACGCATTTTCTTCCTGCTTCTCTTCCACTTGTTTTAATGCATATTCTTCCTACTTCTATTGCGCTCAACTATTTCACCTCCTACACTCTCAGTCATCTAGTAGGTCGCCCCAGCTAGATTCATCCTGTTGAGGTGCGGGAGGCAACATATTCCTCAACTATTTTCTTTAAAATTCTTACCGCTGCATCTATGGTAAATTTACTTGTATTCAATACGACGTCATATAGTGAAAGCTCATAGGGATTTGCACCGTAGATTTCTTTATATCTTTTCAGTTCGCTTCGCTCTCGTTCAACAGTTTCTTTAAAGACTTCGTTATAATCTTTTTTATCTCTATTTGCTATCCGTTTTACTCTCACTTCTAGAGGAGCTGTAAGAAGTATCTTTAGATCTGCGATGTCTTTTGTTACCCACGCTGTTAGTCTTCCGTCTAGTATCACATTACCTCTTTTTGCTTCTTCCAGGGTTCTTTTATCTATTTCTTTATCTATTTCGTAGTTTTTTTCTGCTATTCGGCTGAATTCTACTAAAGACATGCCTTTTTCATTTGCCATCCTTCTAAATAGTTGCCCCGCCGAGATATAGCGTAGTCCTAACTCTTCTGCTAATTTTTTAGCATAAGTTGTTTTTCCGCTTCCTGCAGGTCCGCTAATGGCTATTATAAGGTTCATCGCTATGCTATACCTCTAACGGCCTTTTTAATTTCTAACGCTAAACATTTGTGGCACAGATATCCACCGAAGGGTCTTTCAGGTCTTCTCTGACTTTTTGTGAGTTTTCTGAACTCTGCTGGTCTTAATCTGGGTACTCCTCTAAGGGGTTGACCGCATAGTGCGCATTTCGCTACGTCAGGTTTTTTCCTCCAGTAGTGGATAGTTACTCTTCCTCCAGGTGTGCGTAGATATCTTCTTCTTATAGACCTTGATCTGTAGCGTGGTTCTGGCATTTTTGTACCCCCCGTGGATACATAGTAGCAATGGTAATGAGTTATTAAGTTTTTGATAATAGCTTTAGGTTATTTTAAATAATTTTTGGATCGGTCCTCCGATGGCAAAGTTGCAGAGGAGGTACCACCAAAAGAAAGTGAGTTGGTCTCCAAGCCACGGTAATGCAATCGGTAGAAAGACAACAATTGATTTTTTGTATATGCTATTAAGTATCCAAAACAGTAGCATAAATGGGACAAGATATATTAGCATGGGTTTGAATCTTTCCGATGCAACCTCTGATTGAAGTCTTTGTATGTATTTGCTTTGTCTTTCAGCTTTTAAAAGTAGTTTTTTGTCTCCTGTTCTTTTCGCTTTAAAGTACATTTGTTGCCACTTTCGTATCTTTTCTTCATATCTTCTTAATTTCTCTATGTCAAGGATCATTCTGTTTAGTGTCGAAATTAAAACCGACAACGCAGCGGAAAGTATAAATATGAAAATAGCGGAGTTTGGAGGGTACTTGTAAGGCTCTAATAACTGACTTACAAAGGACACTAGCTTTTCCCATACACTAATCATTATTTCTCCCTCATTCTATTCCTAATAGTCCTCTTAGAGCTGGGTGAATCTCTGCTAGCTGTTCTTGAGCAATTATTTGATAGTATTGATATATGATTCCAACAGTCAGTAAAACCCCTACTCCTGTTCCCAGGGCGCCAAGGAAATCTGCAAGCGCTGCTATTAATCCTACAATGATCCCACCTAGTACCGTAACTGTTGGTATATATCTTTCTAAAATTTTTTCTATGATTTTTGGTGATCGTCTGAAGCCGGGAACTTGCATTCCAGCTTGAAGTAGTTGATAAGCTATGTCCCTAGGCCCAATGCCCGAAACTTCTATCCAAACGCTACTGAACATGGCACAGAGAGCAACAAAAACAATGAGATATATGATCGCTCTGAGGGGTTCTGTAGCGATTGTCTCTAGGCTCCTTGGAGGAGTAAGATAATAAACTAGACCTCCCGTTGGCTGGAGGTAACCACCTTCTTCGGCAGGTTCGAATTGGCCAAGGGCTTTTACAAATAAGGATAACAAAACATTGTTTGTGTCTTTCCATCTTGACCAGAAGAGTTGACCGAAGAATATCAGGTTTGCGTAGAGCGCTTGCACTAGAATTACCGGAATATTTGAGACATATAAGAGTTTTATTGGGTATTTACCCTTGAATCCTCTGAACCTGGCATACGAAACTGGTATTTCTACCCTACATGCTTCAAGATAAATAACGACAAGAAATACTACGATTGTAGCTAAAACTCCGCTCATATCTGGTAGATTGTTTGGACGGTTAAATGCGTGAATAAGGTTTTCACGCCATTTTCCTGTTCCAGCAGCATCTATCATCAATTGGAAAAAGGCCAGAACGGCGCCTCGATAGAGGCCATCTCCTTGATCTCCTGTTGAGAGGGGAGAGAATGCTCCCCAGAGGATTAATTCGGCTGTGTTTGTTGCTATGAATAAACTTACTCCGCTTCCTAGTCCCCATCCTTTTTGAAGTGTCTCATCTAGGAGAATTATTAGTATTCCTGCTGCTACAAGTTGTAGAAATACTGCTACCGAGTTTTCAAATGATAATGATCCAAATGCTTTAGCGTAGAGGTATGCAAATGCTTGGAAGACCGTTATAATTATGGCTAGTACCTTTTGGGCGCCGGTAAACAGTGCTCTATCTTCAGGGTCTGAGAAATCTACTTCAATTATTTTTGATCCTGCTAGAAGTTGCATTATTAATCCGGCTGTGACTATTGGACCTATGCCGAGTTCAGTTAGGGTTCCACGTTTAGATGCCAATATAACACGCATCCAGTAAAGATAATCATATCCTTGACCTTTAGGAATTCCATAAAGCGACATATTACTCATGACTAAGTATATAATTAATACAATAGCTGTCCAAAATAGCTTCTCCCTAAATGTGATATCTCTATCTGGCGACTTTACCTCTGGTGTAAATCGCACGAAAGGCGCAAAGAAATTTAAGAACTTACTCATTGTGGAACCCTCTCACACGATATTATATTGTAATTAGGATGTTAAAAAATTGCCGTTAATTATAAATCTAATGGATAACTATTGCTTTTCCTCCGGCCTCCTCTATTTTCTTTATAGCTGATGTAGTAAATGATTTAGCTTTAACGATAAGAGGTTTTGTTATTTTTCCCTTTCCAAGAACTTTATCTAAACCTAATTTCGTTACATCAATAACTATCTGATCTCCTTCGTACTCAGCGATTTTATTCTCAAGAAGAAGATCAATTTTTTCATCTATTTCTCCAATGTTTATGGTTCTGGGCTCCCTAATTAGTTCTTGTGGTCGGTGAAAGCCATGTTTACCGAAGCGATTAGGTTCATATTTAATTATGTAGGACCACATATGTCCATGTTTTCTTCCAGCTGCACGTCCTTTTCCTCCTCGTGATCCGCCTTTGCGATGCTGCCCTACTCTACCGTATCCATGAGTTCTTGAACCTCGGAATTTTCTACTTTTTTTCCTTCTTCTTACTACCATCTTATTGCCTCCTTCTAGATCATTTTTTTAAGTAGATCATTTATTGCTTCGCCTCTATAACCAAGTTCCCCTCCATCGGGGTATGGTCTTTTCTTTGACCCTTTTAATCCGCCTTTTGGTGGATGTAACCGAAATACTGGTTTGAGAATTGGTATATCGCCAAGTTCTGCTTTAAATTCAACAATTGCTTTTGCAAATTCTTCTATTGTTTTGTATGGTGTATATTTTTGAACAATTTCATCACTTAATTTTTTGTTGCCTATGAGTCTTCCTCTTTTTTTCAGCATTGCTGCCAAAGTTTCTGCATCGACTTCTCCCCATGTAACATAATCTTTTACTTTTTGTAACATGCCTAAATAACTTGGTCTGTTGTCTATAATAACGGTATGATGAACTTTATAAAGTCTTAACATTTTTAAGGTGTCCTCTACCTCTTCACGAACCCCAACACTTCCTCGAAGCCTTACTACCGCAAATCTCTTTTTTTCTTGCATTAGTATGCCTCCTTAGACTCTTCCCCAATCCTTGGGAGACACGAATTTGTAAGTTCTTCTAAGTGCATCGTATACAGCTTTAGCGAAGTTCGGCGCCGTCCTAGTTTCTCCAAATGTTCTTGACCATACATCTTGGATTCCTGCGAGTCTTAAAACAACTTTTGCAACATCACCTGCAACTAGCCCTGTTCCTCTCGGTGCGGGTATAAGTATGACCCTTACACTTCCACTTTTTCCTTCAACTTTAAAGGGTACAGAGTGTGGATGGTGACATCTACATTCCCAGCTTCCGCATCCTCTTCTAACTGGTATTATATTTAGTTTGGCATCTACTATGGCTTTTCTTATTGCCTGACCGATTTCTTGCGCTTTGCCTTCTCCTATGCCCACATAGCCATCTCTATTACCGATCACCACGGTTGCTCTAAATCTTGACAATTCGCCTGCATCTGTCTGTCGTTGAACCAGATTTATGTCAACGACTTCTTCCTCAAGATTAGGAAGAAGAAAATCAACTATTTCAGGTTCCTTAATTGGTAGAGCTGCACGAAATATTTCGTCAATTGATGTTATTTGTCCTTCCTTTACCAAACGACCTATTCTTGTCCTGGGTTTCCACTCTTCGATATCCACGGTACGGCTTGCCATTACGAGCCCTCCCCAAATTCTGAAATTATCTTATTTTTGACTTCTTCGAAGTGTTCTGGGAGTTTTTTGGGGTCTAAACCTCTTTTAATGTATTGTGAAAATTGTTTTTGATACCGATCTGGGTTATTTTGCTCTAATAGTTCAGCATATTTTGCAATGTGTTCTCCTCTTATTCTAGATTCGTCTGGTAGTATCTCTTCGCCGTGTGGGATTTCTAAACCGGCATCCACAGCACCTTTAAGAACTGCAAATACTCTATTTCCCTTTGTTGGTCTATGAAGCCCTATGTCGAGTATGGCCTTCTTAATGCCAGCTTTTAACGCTTTGTATCCTACTAATAGACCTGTTAAGTATGCTGCGGGTAAATTTCCAGTTCCACCAAGCCAACCATATTTTTGTACAAGCTCTTTGCTATGAGCATAAACCAAGGTTTTATCTCCTTCAGGTTGAGCAATTACAATATGTGTAATCGTGTGTTTTAGAGTTTTTCTAGCAACTAATCTTGGTAAGCCTGATATTACCAATTTTCTTCTTAAGTAATAGTCTGTTCTTCCTTCTCTACGTCTTCTGAAGGGTACTCTGTACCTTGGGCCTTTTGCCATTTTTTAACCTCCTATTCTAATATAGCCTTTCTCGCCAAGTTATGTTCCTCTATGTAATGTAATAGATGACGAACACTTCCAAATGTTCCGCCTTTTGCTTTCATATACAACATTCTATAAACCCTTCGAGTTATGATTCTTTTATCTCGTAATTCTCTAAGTTTTCTCCTAATGGCCCTTATTTTATTCATCCAACTTTCTTTTCGAGGCATTCTAGCGGTTTTTCTTCCTTTTCTACTTCCATGGCCTCTTCTTCTACCTTTCTTCTTTTGTTCATGAAGCTTTTTGGCTCTACTTGTTGAGATTCCCTTTTCAGGTAGAGCACGAATTATACCATCTTTAATTAAACGTCTAATATCTTCACGTCTAACAGCCATACTAACTTCATCAACATAATCAGGATCTATCCAAACTCTATGAATGCCTACCTTAAGTATTTCAGATGCCAATCTCCTCTGACTCCTCAATTTCACCCCTGCGAACCTCCTCAGTTGGATTTAATACGACTAACTCTAATTCTTCAGCTTTTTCAAGAATAGCGAGTCTTTTCCTCGTTCCAACTGTATGAGCAATTCTTACAGCGTGTTTTGTCGGATCTAGTTTTTCTAAATCTTCAGGTCGATAAACAAGGACTTCTTCAAATCCCGATGGATGGAGCCCTCTAACAACTTTTGGTGATCGATAGCCGATGTCTGGCATTTTGATCCAGCCTTTTCTCTTTTCACGTACTTTACTGTCGATTCCTTTTGGTTTACGCCAGTTTGGTTTAACCCGTTTGTATCTCCAGCTTTCGTACCTAATGAAATCAGGCTTTTTGCTTTTTATTTTCTTCCTTAATTCTAATAGTTTTTCTTTGAGCATTATTTTATGCCTCCTAGGCTACTCGTTTAATAACATCACCAATGTGTTTTTCGTAGACGTATATGCCGTCTTGGAAAACCCTTGGATCCTTGTCTTTTATTTTCGTTGCTAATTGTATGTTTGCTGCTGTTTGTCCTACATGTTCTATGTTTATTCCTTCGACAATTACGTCATCACCTTCAACTCTTACCTTTACATCATCTCCTACGATTTCCGCTACACGAGGGGCCCTTTCGCCGAGGAAGTTTTCAATTAAGACCTTTCTGCCTTCAACTTTAACGTTTATAGGGAAGTGAGCATAAACAATTTTAAGTTTGTATACAAAACCTTTGGTTACTCCAATTATCATATTTCTAATGTGTGAAGCCACAGTTCCAACCATGGCTTTCTCCTTTTTCCTAGGGAAGAACACCTCGACCCTAACAATATTTCCATCTAAAGTTATGTTTACTGGCGCATTAAATGTTCGTGAAAGGGTTCCCTTAGGACCTTTAACAGTTACCCTTTTTCCCTCAACAATTACTTCAACGTTTTCTGGTACTTCAACCTCAGATTTAACGTAGGGAATTTTCACCATTTTAGACCACCATTTTAGTAAACATAAGCGAGTAATCGTCCTCCAATGCCTCTTTTAATGGCTTCCTTATGGGTCATTACACCTTGGGGAGTTGATACTATGAGAATGCCTATATCATGAGCTGGGAGGTATCTTTTCTCCCACTTTTCGAAATCCTTCTTTTTTACAGGGAAACGAGGCTTAATAACTCCACATTTGTTTATTCTACCTAAGAGTTGCACTCTGAATTTTCCTGCTCTTCCGTCATCTATGTATTCAAATTCTCCAATGTACCCTTCTTGTAACATTATTTTTAGTACTTCTCCTATGAGTTTTGAAGCGGGTTTTATTATAACTGTCTTTTTTCCTGCTAGTTCGTGATTCATAATATTTGATAATGCGTCAGCAAGAGGATCTAATAAGGGCATATTGTATCACCTTTCTCCTAGCTTTTTGAAACCGAGTTTTTCTGCAATTTCTCTAAAGCATCTTCTACAAATCATTAATCCATATCTTCGTATTATTGCTCTATGTGTGCCGCATCTTCTACATACGCGACTTCCTTTACCAAATTTTTTCTTGTTTTCTTCACTCATGATTTATCCCTCATGTTTCGATTTTTACGCCAAATTCTTCCATTAAATATACCATTGCTTCATCACGATGAACTCGGTGTCTCTCAGGAATACGTGCTCTACGAATTTTCCTCCGCTTGACTCTATAACCGGGCCTTTCTATAGAGATGCATACATCCATACCAAATATACCAAGGTCGGGATCATACCTTACGCCAGGTAAGTTTATGTGTTCTTTTATGCCAAAGCTTACATTACCATAATCATTAAAGCTTGAAGCCTTAATTTTGAAGTCTACCGCTTCTAAAGCTTTTCTAAGGAATTCTTTTGCTTTTTCTCCTCTGAGTGTGACTTTACATGCTATAGGCTCCTTTTTACGAATACCAAAGTCCCTTATTGTTTTTTTGGCTCTTATTTTCACAGGGGTTTGACCACTTATTGTCTCTAATACCTTTACACCCTTTTCTAATCTTTCACCACTAGCACCTACTCCAAAGTTTACGACTACCTTTGCTAGTCTAGGTTTTAGCATCGGATTTTTTTCCCACTTTTTTAATATTTCTTCTTTTTTCTGGAGAGTTACTTCCATTTTCGACCCTCTTTAATTCGATGAAAGTATTTTAATGTTATTTGTCTTCACGGTTGAGGTAGCGAAATTAAGGGTTTGTCTCGACCGATAGGAAATACATATTCGAGGGATGTTTGAAATAGTTCACCATCAGGACTTTCGAGAGTGACAACGCTCACTCGTCTTCCTATTCCGCGGGTAATTTCCTTTATCTTCCCTACTTGTCCCATGTTTTTGCCCCAAGTTACTAGCGCTAGTACTTCTTCTTCAAATTTAATATGTTCCCTGATTTCTTGTCCAGGCAGGCTTATTTGTAGCACATCCATTGTTTTATAGGTATCTTCCTCCGGCTTTGTAGGATCGTTGACTCTTATTAGGATATTTCTTCCGTCATGGAGGTTTAGTTGAATATGCCCACCATTTACAGTCCGCTTATTCTCAATTCTACAGAGTTTAAATTCGATCTCTTCACCACTTATCGGATGTAAACCTAAACCTTTTCTTGGGAAGGGAAGTATGCGATAAGCCTCATTTACATCAGGAATTTCTATAACATCCATTAGCCCAACTGGAAACTTATAATCTCGTCTAATTCTTCCGTCTACTTTTATTTTTCCTTCAGCAAGTATTCTGCGAGCTTCCCTTGCAGTTTTAGCATACCCGAGGATATCTCTAACTATTAATAATAGCGGTAGACATCTGTTTATTGGATGTGGGCCCGGACTTGGCCTAATGGTCCATTTAAACTCTTTCCTATGTATAGGCCAGAATTTTGGTGCTGGAAGACGTTTTAAGTGTCTCTTTGGTCCCTTTTTACCCAACTTCTTCACCCTCCTCTTGGGGCTTCTCTTCTTCAGCCTCCTCTAAGGACTCCTCTAACGTCTCTTCAGCTTCCTCCTTTGCTTCTTCTTCGATTAATTCTTCGGCAGCGACTGCCTTTCTTTCGATAATTTTCTTTCGCCATTTGTCACTTAAGTCAAGTTTTGTAATCATGACATTTGAGGGATGAATAGGATAATACACAGTTGATCTATCGGTTTTTTCTCTCGTTACACCTTCAACATAAATTCTATACTTTTTAAGATCTACTTTTACAACTTTTCCTTCAAGATCTTTGTAATCTCCTCTGGTAACTACAACAGTGTCTCCTTTTCTAACTGGCAATCTTTTAACACCATACTTTATTCTAAGGTCAGGTGAAAGAGGAGCTGTCATTAACTTATTTCTAAGATGTAAAGGAGCATTATATAGGAACTTCCTTTGCTTTCTTGGTTGTTTAGATTTTGGGAAAGGCATATTTCTATCCTCCTAGACAACTATACTAGCTACTCGTGCAACGCTTGGCCATTTTTCAGCTGCTTCTTTAGCTACCGGACCACGTATCTCCGATCCCTTTGGTTCACCTTCCGGTGAGACTATTACAGCTGCATTATCTTCGAAAGACACCCAAACACCGTTATATCTTCTATATGGTTTTCTTTGTCTAACAATGATAGCTCTAACAACCTGTCTTCTCATTTTTGGCGTACCCTTTTTAACCGAAACCACAACCATGTCTCCAACTCCAGCTGACGGTAAACGGTTCAGTCGTCCTTTGTATCCGATAACAGCTATGATAGCTAGTTCTTTTGCTCCAGTATTATCAGCACATTTTAATCTTGCTCCAACTGGAAGCCCGCGTGTAATTCTTGGTTTATATCCTACAGAGATTTTACGAATACGACGTGCGGGCAACTATTATCCCTCCACTATTCCTATTTGCTTAATTTTTCTATAACAACGAAACTTACCGTTTTGCTAAGGGGACGGCACTCCGCTATTTTTACTCTATCTCCAATTTTAGCGTCAATACACGGAGGATTGTGGGCGTGAATAAGGGATTTTCTTTTTTCATATCTCATATATTTTTTAACATACCATAGATAATCTCTTCTTACGACGACCGTTCTATTCATTTTATCACTGACAACTATGCCTTCAAATATTCTTCCTCTAACGGGTAAAGTACCGTGAAATGGGCAATTTGGGTCATCACACTCTGACTTAGGCGGAGTAACGTCTAGCCCTATGTTTCTAGTCATCTTAAAGAACCTCCAATTTATTTACAAACGATTCGCATTTGAATTATTATTAACGTTGAAGGGTGGTTTGAAACATGGTTAATAAAATTGTTTTTAACTTTTTCGTGTCTAAGGGATAAGGGTTCACTCACCCTTGAATAGGTATATTTGCGTAACCATCACAAAAATAAATGACTTAAAAAAGTTTACCTAAAAATACCTGACTAGACAGGGTTAGTACGATATAGTTTAAGAAGGTCTTATTAAAAAATACTCGAAATTAAAGCATAAGTTTCCATATTAACGAGTTACTTTGAGAAATAAATAAAAAAGGGTTTATTTTTGGTTTATTCGGATAGATGATATATCCTTTAATCAGAAATCATTAAACAGATTCCTAATTATCAAACTTCTTAAAATTTTAAAATAAATACCTTAGATTCATGTGACAGCCGTGTGACAGAGTTATGGTACCGTAACTATTATATTTGTAAGGTAAAAGTGACAAACTTTAGTTAAAAATTTAAAGACTCTGTAAGTAAAAGTAGTATTACCCTGTACTGGTTTAATCAGATGAGCCTCCGGGAATCGGAGCTATAGAAGTATTTAAAAGGGAAACTCTAATGGTAGAGGTGGTGTTCACTGTGCCAACATGGGAGTATTCGATCAAAGACCTAGACCCAGACAGGACAGCAAAAGCTTCAGGAAGGGATTTGCGTATATCATTGAAGGCAGCTAGGGAAATATGTCATACAATAAAAGGAATGATGCTTAAAGATGCAATGGAATACCTAGAGGATGTAATAGCGCTAAAAAGGCCAGTTCCATTTAAAAGATATAAAAAGGAGATTGGACACAGAAGACAATTACAAAAGTGGCCGTCAGGGAGATACCCAGTTAAAGCAGCGAAAGAAATCCTTGAAGTCCTAAGAAACGTGGAAAACAATGCCGATTATAAAGGGTTAGATACGGAAAGATGTAAAATAATTCACGCAGCAGCCCAAATGGGGCCAAAAATTAAGAGATATATTCCGAGAGCTTTTGGTCGTTCAACTCCAAAGTTTCAACAGCTCACCCACGTTGAAATTATTGTTGAAGAACTTCTGGGGTGACATGAATTGCCTCTAAAAAACGTATTTATCCAAGAAGGGTTAAAAAGAGCAGCAATTGACGAATTCCTCGAGAAAGAGTTGAAAAGAGCAGGATACGCTGGTGTAGAATTATTTAAAACTCCAATAAGAACCAGGGTCGTAATTTACGCAGCACGACCAGGACTTATAATTGGAAGAGGAGGACATAACATAAGAGAACTTACACAGATCTTAGAGGAAAGGTTTGGAATAGAAAATCCGCAGATTGAAGTAGAGGAAGTAGAGGATCCAGATCTGAGTGCAAAAGTTGTAGCAGCAAGAATAGCGGCAGCACTTCAGAGAGGGGTACACTTCAGAAGAGCGGCCTACTTTGCATTGCGAAGAATAATGGAAGCGGGTGCTAGAGGTGCAGAAATTATTATAAGAGGAAAACTGGTAAGCCAAAGGGCAAAATATAGAAAATTTACAGCTGGGTACATAGCAAAGACCGGTGAACCAGCGGAAAAGTTTGTTGATGAAGCAGTAACACACGTGCTATTGAAACCTGGAGTTATGGGAATACACGTGAAAATTATGCGTCCAGATGCGGAACTACCCGACCACATAAAAATAAAAGAGAAAGAAATCGAAATTAAGGAAGAGGAAGGTGTTGAGGAGGAATCGTAATGGCAATTTTAAGGGCAAGTGAAATAAGAAAAATGCCTCCTGACCAACGTAGGAAACGATTAGAAGAATTAAAGACCGAGTTGATGCGTCTTATGGCAATGAAAGCCATGGGTGGCGCAATAGAGAACCCAGGACGTATAAGGGAAATAAAAAGAACAATAGCTAGATTAATAACTATAATGAAAGAAGAAGAAAAGTAACCGTGTTTTCTATGAAAATTACTCCAGAAAATATTATTCAGCATGAATTGATCGGACTTTTCGCAAGAGTTGTTGAAAGTAAAGATCCCACATTTATAAATGTTGAAGGAAAAATAGTAGATGAGACACAAAAAACTTTACTTTTTCTATCGAAAAATGGAAAAATTAAAAGAATACCAAAGGCTATATGTATCTTTTACATTTTCCTTCCAGATGGAATAACGGTTAAAGTAGATGGTAAAGTTCTAGTTGGAAGACCTCAGGACAGGATTAAAAAAATACCGAGAAAAAAATGGTAATCGTCAAATTGAGTTCCTATCGTGCGTATGGGAAATAATTTGTAATTAATTCATTCAAAAAGGTGTTGCAACATGAAAATAGATTTAGACAACGTAGATATTTTATATAAGTTAGATAAGTCTCATGCGATTTCAAACGTTTTGAGTTATCCTGAAGCATGTTTACAAGCTTACAAGTTAGAACCAATAAACCTACCAGAAGTGGTCACTCCACCTCAAACCATAGTTATAGCCGGCATGGGTGGTTCTGGAATTAGTGGGGACATCGTGGCTACGTGGCTTCAAGATAAGATAAAAATACCAATTATTTCGGTAAAGGATTATACATTGCCAAATTATGTTGACAAAAATGCTCTTGTAATTTTAGCTAGCTATTCTGGAAATACGGAGGAGACATTAAGCGTATTTTTACAAGCTCTTGAAAGAAAAGCGCAGATATTGGCTGTTACAAGCGATGGAAAATTGGAAGAATATTGTCAAAAGGCTAGATTACCATTCATACGTATTCCAAGTGATTACCAACCGAGGGAAGCAATAATTTATTTAACAATACCAATAGTATCCTTTCTTGAGAAAATGGAAATTATAGAAAATTTAAGTACGGAGATCAGATCAACCGCTGAAGTTTTACAGCAAGTCCGTGAACAGATTAAGCCTGAAGTTCCGTTAGAGGAAAACCCCGCAAAGGAGATTGCAGTTCAGATATTGAATACCATACCTATAATTTATGGTTCAGGAATTCAAAACCCAATAGCCTATAGAATGAAGTGTCAATTAAATGAGAACAGCAAGGTTCATGCGTTCTATGGCGTAATACCTGAAATGAACCATAACGAAATAATGGGATGGAAACACATGGCGCCTAACATGTTTTCTGTTATATTCCTTAGATATCGCGGTGAAAGAGATGAAATAAAAACAAGAATAGAAATATTAAAGAATCTGCTCTCAGAAAGAGGCGTTACGAGGATCTTAGAAGTATGGGCCAGAGGGAAAAGCACATTGGAAAACATGTTTTCGACAATGTTTATAGGAGACATGGCGACGCTATATCTCGCCTTTCTGAGGGGTGTAGATCCGTTAAAAATAGAACTTATAGAAAAACTAAAAAAAGAACTCGAGAGAAAAGGAACAAAACAAAGAATATTGCAAAGACTTTCGGCAATAATAGAAAAAATTAAATAAAATCACGCCCCTGAAAAGGGTTAAAGTACGACTATCTATTCTACTTTTTCCACTTTAGAATTTGTATACTGATATTACAATAACTACACAAGTTTTTATACAAGTTTCTCTGAATAAATAGAGAATATTAAGTTGGAGGTATAGGAAATGTTTCAAATGTTGGCACTAGGTGGACTAATAGGGTTAATTATACTAGTTTTCATATTAACATTGTTGATAGGCTCCGTTTTTCTATTGATAGGATTAAAGGTGGTAGGTGCTCCAGTGACAGATTTTGGCAGGGTGTTTGTTACAGTGCTTCTTATGGCAATTGTCAGCGTAATACCATGTCTTGGGTGTATTTTACAATGGTACTTTATAAAGACAAGACATGAAGTTGGATGGGGGCAAGCAATTCTCGCTTGGTTACTTGCAGGATTAATACCTCTAGTAATTGCTCTCGGTGTGGCTTTGTTCATAGGATGGGGCATACCATTTATGGGCGGCGGCATTTAACACACCCATTTTTACTTTTATTTATTGTCTGTTTAGGGGGCGACATTTTCTGAAGTTAAAGTTTAGGAGAATTTTCAGACATTTATACACTTTCTGTAAGGACTTAGAACCTTTCCTTCTCTCGCATCATCCCGATTGCAAGTACTTTAAGGGTCACTATTTCGTCTTTGGAAATATTAAATTATGTAAGGGGTGCTTACTCGGCATTCCAACATTCCTGACTACGGTATTACTATTTTCTTCATTTTTCTTGATCAATTTATCATCTAAGACATACATGTTAATTGGTATAACTCTGATCTCTATAAATATCGTTAATATATTATGTAAAACAAGGCAAGTTACATTCTTGAGAATATTAGCAAAAATAGGTTTAGCAGCGGGACTTGGTTTCATATTTATTGGAATTTTTACTCTAAAAGTTCACATCATTTTGAGAGTTTTCCTTTTTCTAAATGTTTATGGCGCAATAAATAGCATTTTCGGGCTGTATAGAATGAACAGCATCCAAAAGGTCTGTCGGGAATGCGTATATAAAGCAGATTGGAAAAACTGCGATGGTTTTAGAAAAATGTATCAACGATTGAAAGAACACGGTTTCCTGGTAGAAGAATAATAGTAGGCAAAATTATAGTTTTGTAGTTTTAGTTAATTATTGGTTTACTTCAGTGGAACATACATAGAGGATCGTGTGGCTCCTATTCCTGGTGCTCCGTGTTCAACGCGTGCACATGTTGGTGAAAATTCTCCTAGGAAATGGCCAATCATTTCCGGTTTTATTTCTACCGGAATAAATTCCTTTCCATTGTAAACGGCTATTGTTAATCCTACCATCTCTGGTAATATAATCATGTCTCTGACATGCGTCCGTATTACTATTTTCTTTTTGGTTTTTTGTTGTAGACGTTTAACCTTTCTTATTTTTTCTAGTAGGATTCTTTGTTGTGGTGTTAAGCCGCGTAATAGAGACCGGCGTTGTCTTGCTGGCAGTAGGTTGATAAACTGGTCCATTGACATTTTTTGTAGTTCTTCTAGGGTATATCCTCTGTATGTAAATTTCTTCGGCATTTTTTGCCACTCTCATATCTTTTGTTACTTCTTGTTATGTGAATTTTAGATCATTATATAAACGTTTTTTATTCTTTTTGCAATGTACCAATAAGTGGAAAACACATCAATTTATTAAGATTTGCTATGTTTTCATGGAGATAATTTTATTACTCTATATGAACCCTGAAGAGATCTATGTCTCCTGGTTCCTTTGGCGTGTGTTCTGCTATTTTGAGTAAGAACTCTCTTGTGGATCTTTCAACATCTTTGCTTTGAGTTATGTATCTTCCCACTATTAAGATATCTGCTCCGTTTTTTAGGGCTTCTGGAGCTGTTTGTGGCGTTATACCTCCTGCTACTGCTATAAGTATTTTCCCTTGGTATTCCTCTTTTATTTTTTTAATCCAAGCCCATCTTAAGTCTTCTTTTGTTTCTACATCTATTGCTCTGTGTAATATTACTACATCTGGCGGTTGTTTTAATGTTTTTAGTTTTTCTATAGGATTTTCCACATACATCATATCTATGAAGGCATATATCCCTAGTCTTTTTGCTTCGTAAACAAACTTGTCTAGGGACTCTGGTGCTGCTAATCCACTTGCTACAACGGCGTCTGCTGTTTCTTCAAAAGCTATATCAACTTCTACTTGGCTAACATCCAATGTTTTTAAATCTGCTATTATAAACTTGTTTTTAGCCACTTCTCGTATATCCCTTATTACTTTGGTTCCGTATTTCTTAATTAGTGGTGTTCCGACTTCTAGGATAATTCTGTCGCTTTTCGGTACTTGTTTGATAATTTGAATTGTTTTCTCTATGTCTGGTATGTCCAGAGCTATTTGTAGATATGGTGGTCTCCAAAGCCGATGATTCATTCTATAACCTATAATTGGATGCACCGCCCTATCCTTGTCATATGCGATTTTCTCCCAAGATGGGTAGTTTGTTAGGGCCCTCTTAAGAGCAAGCTTTGTAGCGCTATAATTGTAGTTATAGATTTTTCTGTCATCCTTTGCTTTTGGGTGTATGAATACGCTTACAATTATCACCCATTCGTCTAATTTATCCATTGGTATAATACCTTCTTCCACAGCATCAGCGATTGCTTTTGCAACTGCAGATTGAGCCGGTCCAAATATTTTGTCTGCTTGTTCCATGTTTTTTATAGTTACTTTTGGAACTATTAGTGTCCAAGGCTTTGCTGGTAGATTCGGTCTGATAACCGCTAACAATGGAGTATGTCCGTATTTGGGGTTTGCAAATGCTTCTACAAATGCTTTACCTACCGGTCCATCTCTCTCCCCGATTATTAACTCTATATGTGCTATTTCTTCATCTTTTCCGACAAGGGCCTCACCAATAAGATAAGCCAAACTATAAGCCTCCACAGGTTTTGCGGCAGCAATTCATACAACGAATTTCTTAGTTTAAAATTTTACTAATTTCGAACCTTTATTTAAAACCTTAAAAATCATTATTTGACCTTTAATATTAGCTCAGCTAGCTATTATTGGCATCTAATAAGCGTAAAAATTAATAGACCCCTGTTTTTATTTTATTTAGCGCAGTACCGTACGGTTTAAAGAGTATCCGTTTATAGTAACATTATTATTTGTAAATGCGATCTTTGGTTAGAATTTATCACACGAGTATATTGGTGATGTTGACATGAGGTTTTGCGCTGTTTCTGACCTCCACGGAAATATCAGTCTGGTTCCAAAAATCACATCTTATGCTCGGAAGCTTCGATGCGAATTCATAGTCTTTTGCGGTGACTTGACCGATTTTGGAACTGTTGACGAGGGTATCGAAGTTTTAAGAATGTTCTCTAAAAGTGGTTTGAAGATGTTGTACGTTCCAGGTAATTGCGATCCTCGTGAACTTGTTCATGTTAAAGTTGAAGGTGCCGTTTGTATTCATGGTAAGTTAATCTATATGGATGATGTTGGTTTTATTGGTGTGGGTGGTTCTTCTACTACTCCTTTTAACACTCCTTTTGAGCTGGATGAAAATGAAATATGGAATTTGCTGAGAAATGCTGTAAGCGGAGTTAAGGATTTTAGTCGCATAGTTTTGGTTTCTCATGATCCTCCAAACAATACTGCTCTTGATCTCACTTTTGCTGGTCTTCATGTTGGTAGTAAATCTGTTAGAGAATTTATTTTAAAATATAGACCTTTAATGGGGATTCATGGGCATATTCACGAAGGAAGAGGAGTTGACAAGCTAAATGGGGTGCCCATTATAAATCCTGGTGCTTCAATAAATGGCTATGTAGCAATAGTCAATATTGAGAAAGATGCGAAAATCGCGTATAGACTTTTAAACATCTTCAGTGATTAACCGATGTTGATTGGTTACGCCGAACCAAAAGACAGGTAGACAACGATATTTCTCAAAAGGATATTCTAGAAATACTGGAAACTTAAATTTTCATTCGTGCTGCTTTATAAAAATTTAAGTCAAAACTTTCCATAGAATGCATTAAAGATATAAGTTTATGATATTTCTTAAAGCAGCTAATTTCTCTATGATAAGTATTTACCAAAAACTGGTGAATTCGCTTTGGACATTGGAGAGTTAGCCAAGAAATTAGCTGAAAAATACGGTTATCATGTCTACATGATAGAAAGATATCTTGAGCTTTTCGGTAAGGAAGAAACCATTGAACTTTTAGAAGCTAACGAGAAAGGACTAAATCCGGTAATTAGATGTAACACCTTAAAAATAAGTGTTGAATCGCTGAGGAATAGACTCGTCAAGAAGGGTTTCGTATTAAAGAAAGTTCCATGGATTGATTACGCTTTCCAGGTTATTAAGTCTCCTTTTTCACTCGGTTCTACTACAGAATATCTGTTGGGTTACTATTATGTTCATAGAGGTATGGGATCGCTTTTACCAGTTCATGCTTTAGATCCTAAACCCGGAGAAATCGTCATTGATGCAGCTGCTGCTCCTGGGGGAAAGACTAGTCAGATAGCTCAGTTAATGAAGAATAAGGGTGTTATTTTGGCTATTGACATTAGTAGGGAACGTATGAAGTCTTTAAGGTCCAATTTATCTAGGCTTGGAGTCGAAAATGTTATTGCTTACAGAATGGATGCAAGAGATTTACCAAAGTTTGGCATAAAGGCTGATAAAATCCTTTTAGATGCACCCTGCACTGGAGAAGGGCTAATTCCTATTGATAAATCTCGTAAAAAGAGTAGATTAATTGAAGACATAAAATATTGCTCAACTTTACAATTTTCTATGTTAACTGCCTTATTAAAATGTTTGAAAAAAGAAGGGATTCTGGTTTACTCTACCTGTAGTATTGCTCCCGAGGAAAACGAACTTGTAATTCACCGTGTGTTAGAAAGGTTCCCTTTATCCGTGGAAAAGATGGATTTAAAAGATGGATTACCTGGTTTTACCGAATTTTTTGGATATAAAGTTAGGGACGAGATACGTGAGGCTAGGAGGTTTTACCCTCATATTCATGGAACAGAAGGTTTTTTCATATGCAAATTAAGATTGAGGAAGGAGTTAAATGATAATATTTAGGAAAGCTACTAAGAAGGAAATTGTAAAAATACAGAAGGCCCTTAATGAGTGGGCCGGGAAAAATATTTACAAAAAAGTTACATCGGGAAGGGTTGTGGTTATTGGAGAAGGAAAAATCAAGGAAGTATTTCTGGTACCAGCGGAGGTTTACAATATTTTAGATAAAACCAAAAAAGTAAGAATGCCTTATTATTTGGGATTATTTTTTGGAGAGATAAATGGTGAATTTAAGATTAGTTTAGAGGGGTTATGGCTAATTTCCAAGTATAGTAGAGAAAGGGGGGTCGTTGTATCCGAAAGGGGCGAACAACTTTTTCTTTATGGTCGTGATATCTTAGAAGAATCTATCATTAAAGTTGGTTCGCTAGTCCAGATCGGAAGTAAAGTTATTGTTTTTAACAAATTTTATGAGCCGCTAGGCCTAGGCATGATAATGAAGTTCTCGGATAAACTTACGGGACAGACAAAAACAATAATTAAAAACATTCTTGACAGAGGATGGTATCTAAGGAAAGGAAGATAATACTTGTATAAAACGATAGTTTTAAAGATGGGAAATTATTCCGATTAATGCGTATCAAAGGGGGTTAAAACATGGCTGAAAGTGAGACTGAAGTGAAAGACGTTATAAGAGAAGGGGATTTCGTAATAGTAGATTACGTTGCGCGTGTTGAAGAAACTGGAGAAATTGCTGACTTAACGCTTGAAGATGTAGCGAAAAAGGAGAAAATCTATAGGGAAGATGGTATATATAAACCCAAACTTGTAATTGTTGGTGAAGGTTGGTTTATTAAGGGATTTGAAGAGGGTTTAATTGGTTTAGAAGTGGGTAAAAAAGCAGAAATCAGAGTCCCGCCCGAAAAGGGATTTGGAGAAAGAGACCCGAAGAAAATAAAAGTTGTACCAATAAGAGAATTTAGAAAAAGCGGAATAACGCCTAGACCCGGGATGAGAGTTACAATAAATGGCAAAGTTGGCACTATTCACACAGTTACTAGCGGTAGGGTTCGTGTTGATTTTAATCATCCCCTTGCTGGTAAAACTATTATTTATGAAGTTTATGTAAGAAAGAAGTTAACTGACGATTTAGAGAAGATTAAAGCTATTATTGGAAGAAGATTGAGAGGCATTGATGAAGAAAAGTTTGAGGTTAAAATTGAGAATTCAGAAGTAAGAATACATATGCCAAATGAAGTTTTTCTTCTCGAAAATATTCAGTATGCGAAACTCGGTATAGCTTCAGATATACATAAACATTTTCCACAGATAAACTCAGTAGTATTTGTTGAAGAAATAGTAAGAAAAGAAAAGTCTAGCGCTACATAATTTATTTAATATTTGTCCCATTTTTATTTTTCCACTCTTTTCAATTGTACAAGAGCCAAATTCTTTCCCAGCGGGCATTCTATATTTCTATCTATAACCTTCACAATTTTACATCTATCGCCGTCTTTCAGACCGAGAGGCAAACAACGTTTCAAAAACTTGCAACTATTCTCCGAACATTGTTGGGGGTGAAAGGTTACTATTGCTCCTTCAAAGGCTGCCTTTTTGTTTATAGTTGCTTCTATTTCCGCTTCCTGAACTTCAACGACTACTACTCCTTCTTCGTGGAGTTTACATAGGTGTTTTATGTTTCGTACCTTGATTACTTCATATATTCTTCCTTTTTCTAGATTCTCCATACATGTTTTATAAAGAGGGCAATTGTTACATTGCTCTGATGGGCCAAGATGTATAAATTTAAATCCTTTTTTTGCTTGTTTGATTCCCACTAGGGTAACCTTGACTACCATGCTCTTTCCGACCGAGTTATTGATTTTCTGAACTGTTATCTATATTTGGAAGTAATTTAGATGATAACTATTTCGAAACTTTTAAATAGTTTAAGTTTCACACCTAATGATGTAATATAGAGGCGATTTTTAGATAACGTATAACCCACATTCCAGAAATTAGTAATGTTGTACCTTTTAATTACTGGTACCACAAAGAAAATTTAAATCAATAAAGCATGCTTGCTTCGATGCCTGGCATGGTTAGGTGAGTTTTTGAAGAAACATGAAAATTGTTCAAAAAGAGGGATTAACTTGGCTAAAGAAGAAATCATAGACATATTCAGTGAATTAAAACAACAAATATTGGAAAGTTTACCAGAAAATGCCCAGATAACATCACTAGAACTTGAAGGGCCTGAAGTAGCTGTCTACTCGAAAAATCCGAAAGTGTTACTAGAAAATGGAGATATAATTAAAGAAGTTGCAAAACGATTAAGGAAGAGAATCGTTATTAGGTCAGATCCAAGTATTAGACTTGATCCAGAGGAAGCAAAGAAAATAATTTTGGAAATTGTTCCCCAAGAGGCAGAAGTAACAAATATAATGTTTGATCATAACGTTGGCGAGGTTATCATAGAGGCAAAAAAGCCTGGGCTTGTTATAGGCAGAAGCGGAGTAACTCTAAGGGAGATTATAAAGAAAACTTTCTGGAGACCGTCAGTAATAAGAAGTCCTCCAATTAAATCCAAAACTATAAGCTTGATAAGGACCATTATTCAATCGGAAAGTGATCAACGTAAGAGAATTTTGAGAAATATAGGACAAAGAATTCACAGACCGATTTTAGTAAAAGATGAGTGGATACGGTTGTCAACGTTAGGAGGATTTAGAGAGGTAGGCAGAACAGCAATTTTGGTCAGAACTTCTGAAAGCAGTGTATTGATTGATTGTGGAGTAAACGTTGGTTCGCCAGAGCATGCTTTTCCGCATTTAGATGCGCCTGAATTTGACATAGAGGAATTAGATGCAGTAATAATTACACATGCCCACTTAGATCACAGCGGGTTTGTACCTTTCCTTTTTAAATACGGGTATGAAGGCCCTGTTTACTGCACGCAGGCGACAAGAAATCTTATGACTCTTCTTCAATTAGATTATCTTGATGTAGCTGAAAGAGAAGGAAAACTTTTACCATATAGTCAAAAAGATGTTAAGAAAGCTATAATGCATACAATACCCCTAGAATATGGAGAAGTAACTGATATAGCGCCAGACATAAGATTAACTCTTCATAACGCTGGACACATACTTGGCTGTGTTACACCTGACACTTTAGTTGTTTTAGGTGACGGAAGCATAATTAGTATAAGTGATTTGTTAAGCGATAATCTTCATTTAAAACATGGAATTACATCTGTCTCCATGAATGAAAATTTACAATTTGAGAGAACAGAAGCTTTAGTATTTAAGAAAGAATCGCCGAAAGAACTTTACAGGATAACCACAAGCCTTGGATACACTGTAACAGTTACTCCAGAACATCCGTTCTTCCGTTTAAGAAGTGGAAAAATAGAAGTGGTATGTGCAGATCAAATCAAGAAAGGAGATAAAATAGCAACCGTAGGTAAATGGGATGTTCCTGGAGAATCGCAGAAACTCAAGACTAATGTCAATCGAAGCAAGGCTTGGAATTCTATCCATGTTGTCCTACCATCCCATACTAGTGAAGACCTCTGTCAAATTATGGGTTATATGTTAGGTAGAAAACATAAGTACATTTATAGGAAAAAGAGACTTTCAAGTATAATTCTCTACGATAAAGATCCTCGTACCTTAGAAATGTTTAAAGAAAAGCTACTCAAGATCTTTAAGTTTGCTCCTAGACCTCCAAACATAAGGATAAGAAAGGTTAATCGCAGCGGAGAATATTGTGTCACCGTAGGCTGCAGAGAACTTCTAAGGTTTTTAGAGTTAAACTTTAAAGACATTGTTGGAAAGTTTTCAGAAAGATGCGTTCCAGTAGTGATAACTAAATGTACAAAGTCTGAGATTGCCAAGTTTTTAGAAGGATTATACATCGCTGAAGGTCAGGTACATGACAATCACGTAAAATTTGAGTTTTTAAATGAAAGATTAGCTCGAACAATTCAACTTCTCTTGCTAAGATTCGGAATTGTATCATCTTTTTCATCCGTAAAACGGTCTAATAGAAATATTGCTTATATACTTACAATTTCTGATAAAGAATCGCTTACGAAATTTGCAGAATTAATAGGAGAAGACAAATACTCTGAAGGTTTAAGAAAAATAAAGATAAACGTAGAGGGATCGGAGAAAATATTTAGTGACTCGTGGGAAAGAGGTGAGGGTCAG
>JAEOSG010000175.1 GCA_016840485.1 Candidatus Baldrarchaeota archaeon | reverse complement strand
TACCTTTTTACTTCCTTACCTCTAATTAATTTAAGTTTCCCGTCGCTACCGCCGAAAAACTCAGCTACATGTTCAGGTTTCGGAACAGTTGCAGATAGACATATCCTCTGAAAACTGCGATTTACGAAGTGTTTAATTCTCTCCAAAAGGATGGCTAAATGAATTCCTCTCTTATTGTAAGCTAACTCGTGAACTTCGTCCACAACCACGTGTTTAACGTTAAACAAAGCACGTAACAGGCGAAAATTGAAACCGAACCTCGTATCTAAAATTACTTCAAGAGATTCGGGAGTAGTTATTAAAATGGTTGGAGGAAGATGCTCAATAAAAATTCTCTCTTTTTCAGAAACATCGCGTGTCCACATTTCAATCCTAATATTCCCTCCCAGTTTCTCAATGTATGTTTTCAATCGTTTGTACATATTTCTGGCTAGTGCTCTAAACGGGCTAATGTAAAGAATCTTTACGCCATCGAAATCTTTATTGTTAAGTAAAATGCTGAATAAAGGTGCAAAAACGGCTTCAGTTTTCCCACTACCAGTGGGGCTCATCAGAAGAACATTTTCGCCCCTAAGGATACACGGAATCGCTTTCCTCTGGATTGAAGTGGGTTTTCTAATACCTAAATCCTCTAGCAGTTTTCTCACGAAGGGATGCAGCAAATCAAACTCGTTTTTAAAGAAGCTAAAATTCCTTAATACCCTTCCAATAACCCGCATTTTTCTATCAGCAATGGGTTTCTTACGAAGAAGCTTGCTGTAGCCGCACCATCGACAAACAAGATAAATTCCATCTACCCTTTCCTCATAGTTCAGAAGCATGCCACAATTTGGACAAAAATATGCATCCAAAAGCAGCGCTCCCCCATTCATATTGCTAAAGGTCAATTAACCTTACATCCAAGTCAATTTTGTATATACCCCCAACATTATAAATTCTGTATGGCGCGCATGAACAAACCATGAGCATGTAAGTTAGGACGTAGCATGGCGACATCATACACACATCGAAGTTGTGCCCTGCACGAGAACCCATGAATAGGTTATCATCGGTATACCTACTGGTCTTCCTCTTTTGAAATGTACCACTCTTAAACCGATGTAGCCATCCTTCAAAGCTACTGCTTGAAGAGAAACTTCCCATACATTCTCGGGGTCAGTTTTATGTTTATAAACAACATAAACATCTTCTAAGATAACTCCATCCCTATGGGTTTTCGCCCATACATCTTCAGGCATACCCTCAGGTGTCTCAAGGGGTCCTACGGGTTGACCTTTACGCCTATTAATTCCAGATTCAACTTTTTCCCGAAACTTTTTGATTAGGCAGCTCAAAATCAACCCTCGTGCACTAACGCGCATCTAAATTAATCTTATCTTCCAACATTATAAATTCTATGTCTTTAAGTTATAGTTTGTTCATCTTTTTGTAAAGCATACACCAATTGGCTCAACTTATAAAGGTAGCGAGAATAGCTTTTCTTACTTGTCTATAATAAATCTGTGCCTTCTAACATTTTAAGTACCTTAATATTCTGATAATGCCCATAGACCTACAAAATGTTAATATTGCCAAAGTAACTTTCTAGGTTTTGGGAGATTCTAATGACATTAAAGCTAGAATATCCTTACGGTGAAGTTTTGGAAAAGTTGGTTGAATGTTTGAAGAAATGTTTTGATCTAGTTAGCGTGGTAATTTTTGGATCAGTTGCGAGGGGTGAGGCAAGAAAGGATAGTGATGTAGATATTCTTGTGGTAGCGGATAATTTGCCTGACAGGTATGAAAGATTTAAGATGTTTGAGAAAGCTGAGAAATGTGTTGAACAAATAATTGAAAAACTTAAAGAGAAGGGCTATTATATATTTTTGAGCCCCATCATAAAATCTAGGGAGGAAGCTAAGAGGATTACTCCGCTTTACTTAGATATGGTTGAAGATGCCATCATACTCTACGATAAGAACAGCTTCTTTACAAATATTTTGAATAATCTTAGGAAAAAGTTAGAGGAGCTTGGAGCTGAGAGAATAAAGCTAGGTAAAAAATGGTACTGGGTTTTGAAAAAGAACTATAAATTTGGAGAGGTTATTGAAATTGAATAACCTAGAAATGGCAAGATCGTATTTAGAAGAAGCTTTAAGAAGAATAAAGACAGCAAAGCAAGCTCTTGAGGAAGATGCGTATGCTTATTGTATTAGACAGTCTCAGGAAGCTGTGGAACTAGCTTTAAAAGGCGCTTTAAGACTTGTTGGAATTGAACCGCCTAAATGGCACGATGTTAGTCCCGTTTTGCTTGAACAACGTAAAAGGTTCCCTAAATGGTTTGAGGAAAGAATAGAGGAAATTTCATCAACCTCAAGATGGCTTAGGCGTGAGAGAGAACCAAGTATGTATGGTGACGAGGAAAGCGGTTTACCTCCACATAAACTATACACTAAGAACTATGCAGAACGGGCATTCAACGAAGCAAAAAATGTTGTTGAACTGGTTTCTAAATTAATCAAAGAAGCAACCAAGATATAGAAGCTGTTAAATTATTTAGTTTTCTAAAAAAGAACTTTAACATGTTTTACTTGTGTAATTATTGCGTATTCTCCGTTCGAAGCAGCAACAATACCTCTTTCCTGGTTACTGCTTACAATCCAGAAATATTTTCTTCCTAGAACCTTTTCTATTTTCTTTACAATACTCATTTCTATTGCTTTACTACTTCTAAGGAAAAATAGGTAGTCTGTGTTGTCTATTTTGATTTTTGTGGTTTCTCCTAGGCCTATAAACAAAACTTTATTGTCTTTGAAGATTTTTAGTGCTTCTTGATGAGTTGTTAGAAAGGTGTTTCCGTCTTTGGAATAAAGATGTTTAGATTTGTTTTTTATTTTAAGGCCAAAAACTTCAATGAACTTAGCATATACGTTGCCACTCTTTTTCAAAGGTACCCCCCTACTTATTTTGGTTTTAATTTCATTGCCTCTTTTATTGCCCATTTTACATCTTCTAAACAAACTTTCCTCTTTGTTTTTCCTATTCTTTTTTTAAGTAGATTTTCGATGGCGAATTTTACTTTTGATCTTACGAAGGTTGGAACCTTGTTTAATGTTTCAATCAAATGTTTTAGGGCTTTTTCTTCAAATTTTAACTCCCAAGATTCTTCTTCACCAATTTCTGCATAGCTGTAAACATATTTTATTGTTTCTTCCCATATTCTATGCAGTAGATATGACGCTCCTCTAATACCTCTGAAAGGCGCATCTAAATATCTGCTTGAAAAGTAGCGTATCGGCTCACTAACCGGTATGAAGTGTTGTATTTTTGCTTCTTGAGACGCTAAAAACTCTATAAAACTTCCAAAAACAATATATGGAGAATTTTCCTTCAAGACATCTACTATTTCTTCTTTGCTTGGTTCAAATAGAATTTTTGCATCTTTTTTCTTCATTTTTCTGTAAAATTTGCTTAAAAGCGGGTTCTCCTTGTTTTTTACTCCTAGAATTTTCGGTGATAGCCATAGATCTTCTTCTAATACTTTTGTTAAACCGTAAATTAATGTGTTCATGCCGAAAATCGCTATAGGTGAGTCTGCAATGGTATAGCCGGAAATATCTAAGTCGTCTATTAGGTTGCCGCCCCAAAATCTCATTTCTTTTTCAATTAATCTATCTATGTTTTTGCTTAGATTTGGAAAAAACTCTTTTAATTTTTCTAAGAACTTTATAGTATCTTCAACCCCGTAGGGAACTGTGCAAATATATGGAGTTCCATATTCCTTTTCCAAATGAGTTGCCGCGGTTAATCCGAAATCGTAAGGGTACGTGAGGATGTTTAGTTGAGCTGCTGGAAGTTTTTCAAAGTCTTTGATAGATGCTCCTGCTGGGACAATGGAGTTTATTTTTATTCCTGTGCTTTTCAGAAGTCTTATTGTTTCTAGTAGGTCTGCTCTCCAATTATAGATTCCTTTTACAGGTCCAATAATGTTCACAGAGTTATTTATCAACTGCTGTTCTTTTGCAAAATTTTCTATAAGTATTGTTAGGGCTTTGTCGATGCCTTGATACATATTATCGTTTAAAGTGTTACCGTAGATTACAACTATTGGAATGGGGACTTTTCTTCTAATTTCTTCTATAATGGTATCTAAGATCTGTTCGCTTGCTATTAACTCTGTGACATTTGTGGTTGTTACGATTATTAGTTCTGGTTTAAGTTTAATGTATGCGTCTATTATTGCTTTTTGTAGATTATCGAAGCTGCTATATGCTAAGTCTGTAGCTAAGAGGTTTGATGTAAATGCGTGGTGTCCTTGTTTTTCAGAGATTACTAAACTTGCTATTTCATAGTTGAAACAGCCTGAAGGCCCATGTAATATTGGTATGGTGTTTTTCATGGAGAGTGCTACATTGCATATTCCATGGTAACTTGTGGTTATTGTTGCTTCACGATAAAACTCTCCATTCATCTCCTTCTCCCTCCCAATTATTGTCTCCAAAAATTCTATCAAAAAACAGCCTATATTTTTCAGCTAAAGTTTTCCATTTCCTTGCAGGACTGTTAATTCTCTTTGCTAGAATTTCTCCTAAACGTAGCATCCCTAAATATCCAGGACTATCACAGGTAGCTATAGAAATTCTTGAAAGAAACCATGCACCCTTTCTCAAAGCTAAAGGTGCGAAAATCCAATCTCCAATAATAAAATCAAAGTCTTCATCAAGCCCCTTCATTAAAGTTTCATATGCACTTCTCTCCACGTAGATCTCCCCTCCATTTTCCCTAACATATTTAATGTTTTCATCAGCTATGTTTGGAAGAAAACACGTATACACGGTGGTTTCTAGCCCTAGCGCTATGCAGCTGCATGCTAAATTTATTTCTCTGCCAAGACTTGCTGCTATTAAAACACGTTTACCTCTAAGTTTTTCCTTAAGCCTCTTTATTTTGTTTTCCCAAAGATTAAGCTTTGATCCAACTCTTACACCACTTGTTTCTTCAACTTCTTGTATTACTCGTTTAAAGGGGTCTTCACCGTAGGGTAAAACGTTTACATAAGGTACTGCAAAGTTTTCGTACATTTCTTTGAGGGGTAGCTCTGAAAATATGTGAGTTGGAATATTAATTTTTGCTTTTAAAGCCCTTTCAATTTCATCTATATTTG
>JAEOSG010000055.1 GCA_016840485.1 Candidatus Baldrarchaeota archaeon | reverse complement strand
AAAGTCTTTGGCTGTAAAAAGTTTAATATACTGAAGTACAGTTTTTATAGCGTTAATTTTTAGGGCAAATTGCTGTGCACGTCTTACATTCCTTAAAATATATCCATTATTCATAATTTCTTCAATAGCTTCAAGTAAGGTTTTTAGGTTTAAATTTTCCTGTTGAATTACTTTTGCAATTCCCATTTTCTGAGCTGATTTAGCATTTCCTTGATGTTCGCTATGAGCTGGTGTTGGAACCAGTATTAGTGGTTTTCCAAAGTATATTGCTTCGGCTACAGTGTTATGTCCCGCTCTGGAGATAATAATGTCGCAGGCTTTTAACAGTACATATCTGTCTTTAAACCAGTTGTAGACATGTAGGTTCTCCTTTTTGTAAGCTACTTCAGGTTTATTTGGATATCCTCTTGTAAAAACAATCTGATAATTGCCAGGGAATTTCTTAAAAATTCTTTCCAGTATGGTATTAATCAAATATTTCTCCTTTTTAGTTCCTCCCATCCCTGCGTAGATTAATGGTTTATTTTTATTAAAACCTAGTTTTGATTTTAGCTCTTGGGATGGAGGAAGTTCTTCTGGTCTTTTGCTTATTATAGGTCCTATTAGCTTGGCTTTATTTTCAAGGATTTTTTTCGGGATCTTTAAATTTTCTTTGGCTATTGTGTAAGGAGGGGGAAAGTCTGGAATGAGAATAATATTTGCAAGGGACCACCAGGGGTAAAGTGTGTACATTATGATGAATTCTCCAAAGTGTTTTAATTTTTGTTCTAGTTTTGAGAGAATTCTGCGATGAGGAATCAACATTTTAAGTTGGTGTAAAAGTAATATTGATGGTTTTCCAAGGAGACGACAAGCTATCAAGGGAGAAAGTCTTGAGTCGGAAACCACGATATCTGGATTAAAAGTTTTTAATAATTTTATTTCAGTCGTTATTTGTCTCAAAAAAGTGTGAACATGTTTCGTAACTTTCGTTGCTGTTCTTTTAAGGTCTACAGCACCGTCTTTGTTTTCTTCGAACTTTATTTCTGGCATTTTGACTGTAGGCACGTTTTCTGCTCTAAGAAAATCTACCGCATCCCCATATGTGGAGAATAATATTTTTCCCTTCTTTTTTACGATTTCTTTTGCTATTGGTAGACATCGTCCAGCATGACCAAGTGCAACACCGCATGGAGTAAAGTATACCTTCATGGCGATCCCGTTATTTTTACTTATGAAATTTCTTTACGTTTTACAGGTCCACGAGGTGATGTCTCCTCGAAAATTTCTGCCTGAAATGAATAAACTTTTACACCTCTCTCCAACCAACAGTCTGGAGGAAGACCCGCTTTCATGCAACAGTGGCTTAAAAACTCCTCTTCATTCCATTTCCATTCAACAGGGACTTGTGGAAGTAGAAGACCCTTGAAGAACCCAGATTCGACTATTAAACCATCTCTGCCTATTTTAATTTTTTTAGGATATTCCTTTGGGTCATCTACTTCGATAAGTTTAGGTGGGGTTAAGACACTTACTTCGACAAGTATCTTGTCCAATTCGGTTTCAGTTACGGGTGGAAATCTAGGATCGTTTACAGCGGCTTGTATAGCGGCATCTATTGTGGCTTCCACGAGGGGTAGTGTTGGATAAGGATAACCAATACATCCTCTCAACGTGGTCTTGTGCATATCTTCCTTTACAATCTTATTTAATGTTACAAAAACACCTGCTTTTTGTTTTAGCTTTTCGGGTGTGTCTTCCGGTACGTTTATTCTCCTTTTCTCTTTCACATAGGTTTCCACGCTCTTTCTCGCCAGCTTTACTAGGAATACACCTTCCTCTAATGAATACACATACAAAGTTTTAGCCTCCAATCTCATTAATTATTGAGGATTATCAAAATTGCTAATGTGACTTGCTTTTACTTTTTCTTTTACCCTCTCAAGAGTTTTTACCATGTTACTCCACATACGGCCCTTCCAATAGATTTTGTGGCAGTTCTTACATACCCAAAAGTCTTTATAAACTTTTAATGTAGTTTCTGGAATATCTAGTTTAAGTTTTTTGGCTTCATCAACTGGTATATGTTGCATTTCACCGTTACATTCAGGACATCTAGACGATTCTGGATTTATTTTAGGCAAAATGTCGAAACACTTAATAATATGAGCCAACATGGTTTCAAAATCGTTGCCTTCGACAAGCAACGTTTTAACTCCGCTTTTTAAGGCATGTCTGTAAAGTTCTACGTCTTTGGTTAACAATACTCTCTCTTCCTCTTCTGCTAACCTAACTAGTTCTTCATCGGTACTCAAGCTGCTGTATAAAGTGTCATAGCCTAATAGTCTGAGCCATCTTGCAATTCTCCCCAACATACCATCACATAGGAATTTTACCATGGAGCATACCTCTCTCGATAATTTTTCCACTCCCAGCAGAAACCAAAATTTCATCATCCTTCATAACCATGATGCCATTTACGATGGTTGCAACGATCTTAGCCTCCACTTTCCAGCCCGCGAAAGGAGAATATTTTGCTTTAGAAAGAAACAATTCCGGTTTTATACGATATTCCCTCTTCATATCAATTAAAATTAGATCAGCATCAAAACCCTCAGCTATTTCTCCTTTATTTTTTATGTCAAATATTTTTGCTGGATTATACGATGTCAGGGAAACAAGAGTATCCAATCGTATTTTTCCACGTCTAACCATTGTTAACATAAGAGGGAGCATTGTTTCAAAGCCCGGAATACCCGGAGGCGCCTCTAAAAATCCTTTTTCCTTTTCCTCGACTGAGTGAGGCGCATGATCTGTTGCAATTACATCTACAGTTCCATTTCTTAAACCCTCCCAGAGAATTTCTATGTCCTGTTGTGTGCGCAGTGGAGGCAGAGTTTTTGCATATGTCCCCCAGTGCTCAAAGTCGCTTGTTTTTAAAAAAAGGTGGTGAGGTGTTACCTCACATGTAACGTTCAAGTTTCTTTCCTTTGCGTTTTGAATGGCTCTGAGAGCATCGGATGTCGATACGTGACAGACATGTAATCGTGTCCCAGTTTTTCCGATTATTTTTAGACATCTTTCAACTGCTATTTTCTCTCCCTCTGGCGTATAAGTTTTCAAAAACACATCGAGGGAAGAAAGATTTTCATTTCTTAAAAGAGAAAGATTTTTTTCAATGGTGGTTTTGTCATCGGGGTGAACAGCTAATATCGTATTCCATTTGGCTATTTCCGAAAAGTATTTTGTTAGTTCTTCATCATTTTCAACATCTATTGCTGTTATGGGATGATGAAGATATAATTTGAAGCCAAAGATACCCTCTCTGACCAGTAGATAAATTTCATCGATGCTTGAAGGAATGGCAGCATAAAAGCCAACATTAACTACTATTTTCCTCTTAGCGATTCTTTTTCTTTCTTTAAGGATGATAATGTTTGTAGTTGGAGGTAGAGAATTAGGCATATCTAGAACTGTTGTTATCCCGCCTCTTGCGGCCGAACAAGTGCCTGTATAGAAATCCTCTTTATAAGATAATTTGAAATCTCTTAGATGAGCATGTACATCGATACAACCTGGTAATACTAAATGTTTCTTTGCGTCAATTTTATGATCTGATTGAATCAACGAGGTATCTTTTGTAATTTTTACTATTTTACCGTGGTCTATGACTATTCCACCTTCTACAATTTTGCCTTTAAGATATATTTTGGCATTCTTAATACAACAATCAAATGGCACCAATTACACCTACCTATCAGCACTATTATGCTCAACACATCTAAGGGTAAATTTCGGCTAGTTTAATGGAATAAATTAGTTAACTTGTATTTTCTTCTAGTATTTCTCCAGTACCGCTTGGTATTAGTCTTTGTATGTCATCAACTAAAACTGTTTTTTCAGCTATTCTTCTTTCGTCTTCGGGTAATTTCTTTAACAAGCAAGATTTAATCATTTTACTTAGTTTTCCACCGGGAATCCTTCCGGGGATAATAACCACAAAATTATCTGTTTGACTTTTTATAGCAGATAATGGACCTGCTATTGGAATGTAGTACTCTTTCTCTTTAATAAGACCTATGGCTAATTGCAGGGGTATGTTTTTTAGATAATTCCTTTTCCCCCTTATAATAGCTGCTCCATGCTTTAAATACTGACCTGAGGGGGGAGATAGAGATACTTGATCAGCGGTTACCCAATAAGCATCTGTTGCTCCCAGCCCCATTTTCCAAGCCCTTGAATATGAAACTGCAAATTGAGCTGCTTCTTTAATTGTTATCTCCGTTATGTTCCGCTCATTAACCTTTATAACAACATGAGGAGCCCCTTCTATGTCTGCATGGATAAGAAGATCATTTTTGCCTAGATATTTTTTAATTATCTCCTCATTTTGCTTAGCATCTCTTCCACCAATAACTAAAAGTCCATCGGATGATATAAACCATCTGAACTTTTCGTACCACTTCTTTTCTCTTCTTTTTGTAAGTACGATTTCTTCTTTTTTCTCTAATCTTATCGTTTTTCTTTCTAACAGATCATTTAGTTCCTTTTTTGTCCTTTCGATGGCTGTTTTTAAGCCTTTTATCTTATTTGCTGCCTTCTTCGCACGTTCATAGTATTCAGATGCGTTTTGTACGGCAGTTTTCCTAAAATCTAAAGTGACCTCCTCTCCATCAAGTATTAGGGTGATTGTTCCATTTTTTGGATCCAGTTTTTTAATCATTTGTGCAGATGAAAATCCGTATTTTTTCCCTTCTTCTATTTTTTTAGTGATATCTTCCCACGTGTATCCCTTTCTCCTAGCATCCAGAACTGTGGAAATAATTTCTTCTATTTCCCTTAGATGTGTATAAATTAGATCCCCTTTTCTTTTTGACTCTTCTTGAGTGACTAGTAGTTTTTTCAAGTTTTCCTCCTGTATCTTTAGTCTTCTTTGCAATTTGTTTATTGCTTCGTCTTCGGGTTTTATCTTTTCTTTTACTAAGGTTTCTGCCTCAATTTTGGTAAAGAATTCGTCAGCTGCTTCGTTAAAGGAATTAAAAATTTTATAAGGATGTTTCTCGTACTTTTTTAGCTTTATAGGCTCGATACTTTGTGGTTTTTGGCCACTTTCATTGAAGACCATTATAGGGGTTATATTACCACGTAATATTTCCTCTATTAGCTCTTTGATCTTATTTAAAATGTTTTCTAATTGTTCTTTTCGAATTTCCTTTGCTGGGGTATTTTTATCTATATTTAATTGAAGACATGCGTCCTCTATAATTGTTGGATCAACGTTGATTAAGGAAATGAGTGTTCTAACAATGTCTTTCCGAGAAATGGAAACATTTTTCCATAATTCGTCTATTGTAATTTCGTTGATGTTTTTTCCTCTGGATGGTGGAAAATTGTATTTTTCTTTTGGTATAATGTTTCGGTCTCTCATTTTCATATATTTTTGTGCAACGATTATTTTCCAGTCGGAATCCAAAAGTATTAGGTTTCCTTCTCTAAAAAATTCAGCAACTATGTAGTATTTTTGTTGTTTAGTTTCAAACGAAATTATGACGATTCTATCAAGGTCGTATTGTCTTATTTCTGATATTCTGGTATTTCTTAGATATTTGCGAAGTGCCATACAGAAAGTAGGTGGTTTTATTGGTTTTTCACGTAAATACTTAGTTAAATGTATTCTTTTTCCCGGTTCAATAAGTAGCTCAAAAGTTTTTGTTGTTCTAATTTTAAACAGAAATATGTTTGAGTTTAATTGGTAAACGTTATTAAGCCATCCTCCAATTAACTGTTGATTAAGTTCATATACAATTGCTGAAATGTCTATAGCAGACATACCGTCCTTAACCAATTTTGCCACCCAATAGGAAGAGGTGCTATCTTTGAATCCTAAAGACAAAATTTATTGGATTAAAATATCTTTCGCAATTATAACAGCATTAGTATGCGGCTTTCTAGGTATGACAGGGGTGCATGGTTTCCTTTTTGGCCTACTCATGCTTATCACAGCCTATTACTTTTCAATTTTCGCAGTTAGAAGAGAGATAGAAGAGGTAGGCGGGCTTGGAACCGTATTCTTCACTGGACTGTTTACTTACATCTTCCTGTGGTTGGTTCTTTGGAGCTTAATTTATACAGTAACGATTAAATAACCAGGAAACAATGATGTTACTGTAATTCATTCACCTTTATTTTGATAACCTTTGGGTAAAAGCTATTTTAATTATAAAATGGAAAGCATGCCCACGTTCGGTTTTATTAGGTTTTGAACGAACTATACAAACTATAATATGCTCACCTCATTACAATCTTGGATTTCTCGCTAGCTACTGTGTATATCTGAAAAGTATTTAACATAAATTGTGGCAGTCTCAATATTCAACCACTAAGATTAAATTCTTTAAAATTTTTATATAACTACATATAGTAAAAAATTGAGTAGTGATATGAAATGGCTTTAGACGACCTCGATAGGAAGATTCTTTGCCTTCTTCAGCAGAATGCTCGAACACCGTTTACAAAAATTGCCGAAAAACTTAGTATACCTGATACTACAATCCATTTTAGAGTGAAAAAACTCGTTGAAAACGGAGTTATTAAGGGGTATACTGTTTTGCTCTCTCCACAAAGTTTAGGTTATAATTACGTGGGTTTAATTAGATTGAAAATCGGTGGACATATAGTGGAAGATATGAGTATTAAAAAGGCTGAACAATTAGCTGAAAAGTTAAAGGCCGATGAAAGAGTCAGATTTATCGCCCTGGGAGAACAAAAAACTGTAGTTTACCTTATCCTTATTGGTAAGGATCCAAATGATGTTAATGATATTATTCAAAAACTTAAAAATGATCCAGACGTACAAGAACTTATAACGTGGAATATTGCAAAAGTTGTGAAAGGTGAAGAAATGTTAAGCCCAATAGTATTTCAAGACGTAGGAGGGAGGAATAGTAATGTCTGAACGAGTCAAAACTGGAATACCTGGATTAGACGGGATACTAAATGGAGGATTCATCAAAGGAACGAATATTTTAGTTAGTGGTGGGACAGGTACGGGAAAAACGATTTTTAGTATGCAATTTGTTTATATGGGCGCGGTTCTCTATGATGAACCTGGAGTATTTGTAACACTTGAAGAAAGACCTTCTGAATTAAGAAGGGAAGTATCTCAATTTGGCTGGGATCTTAAACATCTTGAAAACCACGGGAAAATCGCAATTATCGATGCCGCATCGAGTAAAGCAGGTATTCCTACCAATGAGCCCTACGCCCTTAGAAGAGGTTTTGATATAAATGAACTAGCTAAAGAAATTTATCGAGCAGCAAAAGATCTTGGCTCTCAGCGTATTGCTTTGGATTCCATTTCCGCCCTCGGAGTAAGGTTTGATGATATTCTTCAAATTCGTACATCAATATTCAAATTATCGGCGCTTTTAAGGGAACTTGAGGTAACATCCATAATGACTACCGAAATCGCTAACCCCAATCAAATATCCCGATTCGGAGTCGAAGAATTTATTGCTCAAGGTGTAATCATTCTGTATCTAGACGAAGAGCGTGATGAGTTGAGGCGATCACTTATTGTTAGAAAAATGAGGGGAACTTCCCATAGCCTAAAGCGACACCCCTTTGAAATCACACCAAAAGGAATAGCTGTAAAACCTGTTGAATAATGTTTTGACCCTCGTTTTGTCCTGTTACCAATAGATATTGGTGTGTTTCATGTCAAAAAAGAGAAATTTATTTTTTATTATCGAGCATTTAGAGCCTGTATTAGGGAAATGGGTTTGGTTCGAATATAAACATGCTTCAAAAATTGTAGGACGGGAGAATCTTATATTTACTAATGTCAAAAATTGGAAAGAGGCAAAAAAGCTTGCAGAGTTGGGTAGTGTTTTTAATAAAAGTGTGAGAGAATTACCTTTCAGTCAGAGAAAAATGGTAGTGTTAGACCCCAATGCCAAAAAACTTTTGGAGCCAAAAGATTTTAGGAAAATCTCATGCGTTGTCATTGGTGGAATTTTAGGGGATCATCCACCGCTTGGGAGAACGGGAAAGCTTATTTCACGTTTTTTACCGTTTTCTATGAAGAGATCACTGGGTAAATATCAATTTCCAATAGATGGGTCTGTATATCTTGCAAGAGAAATAAGTAGGGGAAGAAAACTGAAGGAAATACCTGTGAAAGTTGGATTAGATATACGTGTTGATGAGTACTATACAATTACTCTTCCTTTTGCCTTCCCGTTAATAAATAGGAAACCCTTGATTTCTAAAGACTTAGTGGATTACTTAAAAAAAGATATTATTAAAGATGAAGAAATCATGTTGAGGGAAGGAAAAATTCCCTCAATAGTTGATGACGCATCCCGTTAATAAATTGATTTGCTTAAGAAAAATACTTGTCAAAATTTAAAAAAATCGTGTTTTGAATGCGTTTTTTCAACATTATTCATTAATGTTTCTATCTTGATAATATTTTCTAAGAAAAGGCATTTTAACTCTACTTTTATGAAAAGAAATTTTATATAAGCTATGGTGATTTTTATTTCCGCATTTAAGTGTTTGTTGATTTTTTACAGAAGGGAGAAGAATATGAGTCTAGTTCAAAAGATTGAAGATACCGTTGTTAATTTGTTACGGCTCGCTGTAACAAGACTACCAAAAGATGTAAAAGACGCATTAAGATCTGCATATGAGAAAGAAGTTGATGAAACAGCAAAAACACAGCTAAAGGCCATTCTAGATAACATTATGCTTGCAGAAAAAACTGAGAGACCAATGTGTCAAGATACTGGTGTAATCATTTTTTATGTAAAGGTCGGCGACAAATTTAGAGAACTAGGACAAATCCCGGAGATCCTAAGAAACGCAACCATAAGAGCCACAAAGGAAATTCCCTTGAGACCAAATGCTGTCCATCCAATATCTCAGAAAAACAGCGGAGACAACACAGGAAGATATATACCATACATAAACTGGGAAATTGCCCAAGGAGATTTCTTAGAGATTACTGCCTTTCCAAAGGGTGGAGGCAGTGAAAACATGTCTAGACTGGGTATGCTAAAACCCGGTGAGGGAATAGACGGCATGAAAAAATTTGTTGTCGATACCGTGTTGCATGCAGGAGGTCAACCATGTCCTCCCGTAATTTTAGGCGTTGGTATCGGTGGAGGAGCTGATATCGCTATGAAACTGGCAAAAAAAGCTTTATTAAGGCCAATAACTGAGAGACATGAAGACCCGGGAATAGCACAGTTGGAACAGGAGTTATTAGAAGCAATTAATGAATCGGGGATTGGACCAATGGGTCTCGGTGGTAAAACAACAGCTTTGGGTGTCAACATAGAATACGCTCATAGACATCCTGCTAGTTATCCGGTAGGCGTTGTAGTGCAATGTTGGGCTGCTAGGAGAGCTTCAGCTAGAATCTATTCTAATGGGACTGTAGAATATTTAACACATGAAGTTGGTGAGAAATGATGTCTACTTATAGGTTTAAAACTCCGGTTTCTGAAGAAGATATACGTAAATTAAGAGTCGGAGACGTAATTTATGTTTCAGGTACATTGGTTACTGCTAGAGATGAAGCGCATAAGAGGGTATTGGAGTATTATGAGGAGGGAAGGAAGCTTCCAGTTGATTTTGAAGGAATCGCTCTTTATCATTGTGGACCTATAGTTAAAAAGGTAAATGATGAGTGGATAGCCGTAGCTGCGGGACCTACAACCAGTACACGTATGGATCTTTTTGAAGCAGAGTTTATAGAGAAATTTAGAGTTAGAATAATAATAGGTAAGGGCGGAATGGGTGAAAGAACCACCGAAGCATGCAAGAAATATGGTGCAGTTTATTGTGCTTTTGTCGGAGGAGCTGCAGTTCTTGCTGCAAATGCTATAAAAAGAATAAAAGGTGTTGAATGGTTAGATTTGGGAATGCCTGAAGCTCTTTGGATTTTCGAAGTTGAAAACTTTGGGCCTCTTATCGTTACCATAGATTCTCATGGAAGTAATCTTCATAGAGAGGTAATGTCCAGAGTAGAGGCTAACAGAGATACAATTTATAAAAAGTTGAGATTAAAAGGTTAAATAATTTCAAACTGGGTGATTAGCTTGGAAAAATTTGAAGTTATAGAAACAGATGTATTAATTATTGGAGCTGGTGGGGCAGGACTTAGAGCTGCTGTAGAAGCATCAAAACATAATTTAGATGTAACTGTGGTAAGTAAAGAACTTCTGGGTAAGGCACATACTACCATGGCAGAAGGGGGAATAAACGCAGCTTTAGGGAACGTAGATCCTGAAGATAATTGGAAATGGCATTTTTTGGATACAGTGGAGGGCGGTGCGTGGTTAAATGATCAAGATTTAGTAGAAGTGTTAGTAAAAGAAGCCCCAGACAGAATTTTCGATTTGGAAGAATTTGGTGCAGTATTTGATAGGTTGCCTAATGGTAAAATTGCTCAAAGACCTTTTGGAAAGGCTAGATATAGAAGAACATGTTACATGAGCGACTACACTGGTCATGAAGTGCTTGCTACCCTCGTGGATGAAGTTAGAAAGAGGGGCGTTAATGTACTTGAAGAAATTTTTGTCAGTAAGCTTCTTACATCAAACGGAAGAGTTACTGGCGCTGTGGCGATCGATTTAAAGAATGGAGATTTTTTGGTATTTAAATTCAAGGCTGTAGTACTTTCAACTGGTGGAGCAGGACGTATGTATAAGGTTACAACAAACCCAGCTTCAGCAACAGGTGATGGGAAGATATTGGCTTTGGATGCTGGAGCTGAAGTGATGGATATGGAAATGTTTCAATTCCATCCAACGACAATGGTCTGGCCTCCATCCTGTCGAGGTATACTTGTAACGGAAGCAGTTAGAGGCGAAGGTGGGATACTACTTAATATTAAGGGAGAAAGGTTCATGAAACGTTATAATCCGAAGTTAATGGAACTTGCAGGAAGAGATGCTGTTGCTAGAGCAAACTGGACCGAAATCATGGAGGGTAGAGGAACCGAACACGGAGGAGTATACCTTTCGGTAACTCATTTAGACCCAGAACTAGTTAAAACCAGACTAAAAACCATGTATAAACAATTCCTATTAGCTGGTATAGATATAACAAAAGAGCCTATGGAGGTTTCACCTGGAGCACATTACTACATGGGCGGAATTAGGATAAATGTAAAGACAGAAACTGGAATAAAGGGTCTCTTTGCTAGTGGAGAGGAAACAGCTGGTGTTCATGGAGCAAACAGGCTTGGAGGCAACTCGCTTATAGATACTCAAGTTTTTGGTAAAAGATCGGGAGAATATGCTGCAAAATTTGCAAAATCTGAAACATTTCATTCTATAGATCTTAAGCAAGTAGAGGAAGAACAGAAAAGAATATTATCGATAGCTAAAGAAAAGAGTGATAAAATTAGACCCGTTAAAATTAGGGAACAGTTATGTGAAGTTATGTGGGAAAACGCTGGAATTTTCAGAGATGAAAATAAATTAAGTAGTGCTTTATCCTTCATAGAAAAAGCCAAGGAACAAATGCTTCCTAAGCTTGGCATATGCGACACAACCACGTGGCGATATAACAAGGAACTTATAGAGGCCCTTGAAACTATTAATCTTATAAGGGTTGCAGAATTGTTAGTAAGAAGCGCGTTAATCAGAACAGAAAGTCGTGGTGCCCATTATAGAACAGATTTTCCAAAAACAGACAATAAGAACTGGTTAAAACATATCGTGTGGTATTTAGAAAATGGTGTTTTAAAATACAGATTTGAGCCAGTGAAAATAACGTTAGAAAAACCACCTCAATAGTGAGGTAATGAAAATGGCGAAAAATCAAAAGTTAAGGGTTAAAATATTTAGATTTAACCCTATAAAAGATGTTGAACCACATTACGAAGAATACGAAGTACCTTACATAGAGGGGATGCGTGTATTAGACGTCTTAAATTACATACATGACAATTACGATGGAAGTTTAGCTTATAGATGGGAGTGTAGAGCGGGGCAGTGTGGAAGCTGTGCAATTATGATAAATAAAAAGGCAGGGTTAGCATGTCAAACTTTAGTGGATCCTGAAACCGAAGAGCTTCTACTGGAACCGCTTCCAATTTTTCCAGTTATAAGAGATTTAGTAGTGGACGTTCAAAAAGGCTACAAGAAGTTATTAAAGATAAGACCATACATTCATCGAGATTCGGCTGCTCAACATCCTGAGATCATTTACCAGTATGAAATAGAGGATTTAAAGCCTATGCGTGAATGCATTGAATGTTGGAGCTGTATTGCCATGTGTCCGGTGATTCAGAGTGCTTGGGACATTTATGGCGGGCCAATAATCATGGTTCATTTAGCGAAACTCGCTCTCGATAAGAGAAATGCATTTGATCACCTTTTAACAGCATTTCTTGAAGGATTATATGCTTGCACGCAATGTGCAAATTGTAAGGAAGTTTGCCCCAAAGAAATAGATATTCCTGAGAAAGCTGTTGGGAAAATGCGATATCTAGCTTATAATAAACGAAATCTAATTAGAAATGAACATAGAAAAATCATAGAGAGCGTAAAAAAGTTCTATAACCCTCTTAACGAAGATAACAACACTAGAGCGGAATGGGCCAAGGATCTCGATATACCAGTTGCAAAAAGAGGAGCAAAAATACTATACTTTGTTGGTTGCATGGCAAGTTGGCGTGAGCAAAGAGTTGCTAGAGCTACTGCAACGCTTCTAAAGCTTGCAGGAGCAGATTTTACGGTCCTAGGTCCATATGAAAGAGACTGCGGTTCTGTTTTCGTCAGACTTGGGGATATGGAATTAGTCAAGGAATTTGCGCTTTATATGAAAAACATTGTAAGGGATTACGATTTTGACGCCATAGTAACATCGTGTGCTGGTTGTTTTAGAACATTCAGAGTGGATTACTTAGATAAATTGGGCATTGATCTAGGAATACCGATATACCATTCGTCAGAATTGTTTTCACAATATATAGACGAGGGAAGATTAGTACCAAACATAGAACTGAACATTTCTGCAACATATCACGACCCTTGTCACTTGGGAAGACATGTAGGTGTATTTGAAGCGCCAAGAAAAATCATTAGGAACATTGGGTTGAACTTTAAAGAAATGTTAAATGAACGATATAAGGAAAATTCTAGATGTTGCGGAGCAGGCGGCGGTGTAAGATCCGGGTATAGAGACATTGCAAGGGAGGTTGCATCATATAGAGTAGAGAATGATGTTCCAAAAGATGTGGAGGTTATAGTTCAAACTTGTCCATTCTGCTACTTTAACTTTGAAGACGCTGTAAAAACGAGTAACTATCCGGTCAAAAACATAGATTTAACAGAATTGCTTATAATATCTGTTGCAGGAGAAGAGGCTATAAAAGTTCTTGGGAAGGAAAGATACGACGAGATTATGTCGCTATCAGGCAAATAGAGTCAACAGGAATGTGAGTGAAAACTATACAAATTTACACTGGTGTATTCGCTAAATCTATTTAATTTTATTTCAAAATTTTAAACATAAATCAGCCTTTTATTTGATATAGTTAGAAATAGAAGTCCGCTCAGAGTAAGGCCCCTTCTCTTCATCGATTAACTCAAGCGAAACCTCCTTCTTCATAGCCTACAAAAAACTTAAACATTGAAAATTTAAATTTTCTCACAAAATGTTTTTTATTAACAAAGATTGTCGATGGAAGAGGGAAATGATAATAGACATAACTCCTACTCTCGAAAAAGCACTTTCAATTGTTCTTAATGCTCTAAATCAAAAGAAGGTTCTTGTTTTAGTGGGTACGTGTACGGTGGAATATCAGGGACGCGCAAAATCCACACTTAGTTTAGGTGACCGCATTTTGATAATAAAAAGGGACGGCGCAGTATTAGTTCATCGCCCCATAGGATACGCTCCAGTCAATTATCAGCGGCCTGGTTGCATCTTTTATGCAAAACTCGAGAAAAATAGGTTAAAAATAGAAGCTATAGATCAAAAACACAGAGAATATATGAGGATTATTTTCTATAGTGTAAAGCTTGCTGCTTGTCTTGACTTAGAAGATAAGGGAGAATTCGCGCTATATGTTACTGAGGAAGATATAAGAAGAGCTATTTTAGCCAATCCCGAGTCATTAGAAGAAGGTTTTAGGCCTATTTCGATAGAAAAGGAAGTAGAGCCAGGTTTCATTGATATCTACGGTATCGATAAAAATAATAAATTAGTGATTGTAGAGCTTAAAAGGAAAAAGGCTGATAAAGCTGCCGTAACACAACTAATCAAATACGTAAACGACATAAAAAGAAAAAGTAAAAGGGAAGTCAGAGGAATACTTGTCGCACCATCAATAACAAAAGATGCACATACACTGTTGACATCTTTGGGTTTAGAATTCAAAAAGATAAATATTAAGGAATGTATGAATCTTTTGAGAAGAGTTGAAGGTAAAAAAATCACTGAATATCTTAGTTAAGTAACTTTCTTTCTTAGGTTCTCCGCTTCTTGCATCTGTCCCAGTTTTTCAAGAGATTTAGCAGCCCCAAGGATACATTCGTTGTAACTATTATCGTCTCTTAACAAACTAAAGCATTTAGCAGCCTTTAAGAAGAGATCTTTTGCCTTTTCGAAGTTTTCAATCTTCATAAACAACTTTGCAGCGTTTCTAAAATTTTTGGATGAAAAATCATAGTCTCGATCCTTTAAGAAGTGTTCTCCAGCCCTTTCATAAAGTTCGGCTGCTGTTTTAAAGTCTCTAGTGCTTGCTGCTGCTTTAGCGGCTAACATTTCTTGATAAGCAGCTCTACCATAATCATCTTCTTTAAGTAGTTTTTCAGCTTCTCGCAAGAAATCTTCTATTTTTTCGCTCAATTTAAGATCATCCTCCAACTAAGATTTTTTTATTTTCTCTTTACCTGCCTTTCTCATAGCTTTTACCATTTTTTCAACCTTTTCCTTTACTTTATCTAGGTCTTTTATGTGTTCTATCGCTGTTCCGACTTGAATTCCATCTGCTCCAGCAAGGACTATTTGTTCGGCTTGCTCTGCGGTTCTAACGCCACCAGCATAAATGTAAGGTATTGATAATATAGATTTCACAGCTTTGATCAATGAGGGTGGAGCAGGTGTCGGAGCGCCAGATCCAGAATCTGTAATTATAAAGTGTGCCCCAAGATACTCACCAGCTAATGCGCATGCCATGGCGATTTCAGGGTCGTCTCTGGGCACGGGGTTTGCATCTCCAACCCAACCCGCTGCTCCGCCAGGTTCTAATATTATATATGCAACTGGAATTGGTTCTAAGTTAAATCGTTTAATTAATAGTGACCCTAAAATTTGCGCTTTCATAATAAAGTATGGGTCTCTGGAATTCATCATAGTCATGAAGTATATTGCATCAGCATATTGAGATATTGTGCCAACGTTACCTGGAAATAGTATTACTGGTAAATCTACTTTTTCTTTTATCATTTTTACTGTTAGATCGAGTATTTCTCCTTGAGCCCCGACCGACCCGCCAACAAGTATGGCGTCAGTTCCTCCTTCATAAGCAGCATATGCTATTTTGGCAGCTTCTTCAGGCTGTTGTTCAAAGGGATCTATGAGACTTAAATGAATTGCTCCATATGTTGATATACGTTCTTTTAGGTATGCTTCTACTTTCCCCAAGCTTATGCCCCCATTTTAAACGGAGCCATGTTTTGCTTTAGCTTTTTATTAGACAAATTTCGATTTTAGATACCTTTCTTACAATAACATATAACTTTATGGGTTTATTAAGGTTGATAGAAGAACCTTATTAGTTAGCCTATCTTCGGTTGAAGTCAGCTAAAACCATATTTTTTGAGAAGTGAAAGACCAATCTTTGTTATTTTTAGCTTTACAACCTCGTTGCTAAACATACCTCCAATTGTAATTTCTTTTATTGCTCCCATTCTCTTTAAACGTTCCAGTGTAGATTCTGATCCTGGAAACATGGTTCTCAGCCTTCGTCTTGTTAGTGACCGCTTTTTTAGTGTTTTAAGTATTTCTAGGGCCTCCTTGGGAATTTCCATATATCTTCCTCCACCAAGTAAATTTTCCAACTCACATACTATTTTTAAATAATTATAATACAATTTCGATTTTATTTACATAAGAATAATTTAAAACTAAGAGTTCTCGTCTTCCAGAGGCGCTCCTGTTTCCTTTAGAATTTCACTAACCGTCGTTCCTTTTTGGAAGGCTAGGAAATCGGCAAGCTTGAATGCATAATTTTTCCATTTTTCAAGTTTTAGCCATAATTTATCAATTTCGTCAGGTTTTAGTAATTTTTCCTTTAAGTTCTTATTTTCTTTCTCTAATTTTTTTATTTGTTCTTCAAGATTTTTAATTTTCTCTAACATAGCTGAAATTGGCCGCCAAAAGACTGTATAGCGGCCAATTTTTTTACTTGCAATATCTTTTCGTTTATTAACCATTTCTTTAAGTAGTTTTGTAATTATTCGGTTGTTTATTCCTAATTTTTTTGAAAGCTCCGTAGATGTATAGGGTTCGTTCAGTAATTCTAGGATTTTTTTCTCAATATTTACCATTTTTGACCCCTTAATCTTAACCGTTTAAACTTTATAAGCCGTTTAGTATCATAATACTACTTACATAAGGAATTAATTGTATAATTGTTTGTATTTGGCGATGATGTAGGATCGCTAGCCCGAGCCCGAGGCGGCTAGGGGGTAAGCCTGCGACGACTGAGCCGCACTTACGTTAAGCGGGTGTTTTCTGTTACAATCTTTAATTTTATACCTAAAAGAGCTCGGTACTGTTTTATATTAACTATTGGTTATTTCACTTATAAAGATATTATTTAATCATCTGACCATTTACAGTAACACGGTAGACTGTCTCTTATACACATCT